>CALXVS010000001.1 GCA_944392145.1 uncultured Alphaproteobacteria bacterium
AGAAAACCGTGGGCAACCCCCTAAAAACATCCGTTTCAGGATGTTTTTAGGGAGCATGCCCCTCTCGGTTCAAGTCCCACACGCTCCACGTATAAAAAAAGCCCCAAACGGGGCTTTTTTATGGCGGAGCAAAAGAGGACTCCGCTTGTTTCACAAGCTTTTTCTCACGGTTATCTAAATTTCGTCAGGCGGCAACGCTTTGCCCCCTTCCTCAATAAGAAAACCGTGGGCAACCCCCTAAAAACATCCGTTTCAGGATGTTTTTAGGGAGCATGCCCCTCTCGGTTCAAGTCCGACACGCTCCACGTATAAAAAAAGCCCCAAACGGGGCTTTTTTATGGCTTCTGAACCTGAATAAATATTTCCTTACAAGTATAAAAAAACCCCAAACGGGGCTTTTTTATGGCGGAGCGTAGAGGACTTGAACCTCTGCATCCCTTTAAGAGGATGACGGATTAGCAATCCGCTGCATTACCACTCTGCCAACGCTCCGCAAAGGGTATGACAGTTATATCAAACCTTTTACGGTTTGTCAAGCCCTTTTCAAACACAGGGATATTTTAAAAACAAACAGCGTTTTTTCACCGTCCCAACGCCCAAATCTTGGGAAATATTTCTGTAAAACCGGTATCGTGCGACGCCCCGGGAACAAGATGAATCGTTTCGGCATCTTGCACAAACTGATACGTCCAGCGCGGCAAAATAATCCGGTCGTTTTGCGCTATGTAATGAATTTGAGGAATATCGGCATACACCTTTTGATAATCCGTTAAACTTAACGATTCGTTTAATGGCACAAATCCCTTTTCCCGCGTCCAGGTTCGGTGATCTAAATTCCCCGCAACCGTCACCAATTGACGCACATCCAATTCGGGATGTAAAACGGCAACCAGCCCTGCTAACTGTGCCCCACCCGAATACCCGATCAATATCACGGGGCGACCACGCGCAAGTGTGCGAATTGCCGTCGCCGTTGATTCAACCGCCCGATCGGAAAAACGCGCCGTTGTCCAATCACGGGGCCGACAAGCCGGATCTGATACATATTGACACGGCCGCGCCAAATAAACCACATTCGGTGATTCATCCCCATATGCCATACGCCGCACAAGTGTCCCGCGCGGGGTTGGATTCTTACCGGGCTGCCCCCAACGGGTAAACGCCGCCCCATCCCCTTCTATATAAAATTTCACCGGATGAACCGAATCGGTATCTTTTTGCCATGCGGCCAATGTAAAAAAAGGCGTCTGAACCGATTGATGCCTAAATACGGCCGGGGGCACTACCGTGCACCCTGTAACCAATACCCAAACACACATAAAAAAAACAATTCGTTTCATTTTTTCATTTTACCAAACACACACAAAAAAAGCACCCGTTTTTTTAAACGGATGCTTTTTAAATGCTCCCCTTTTTTTTAGAAATGATACTTTAACGTTACCATTCCCGTGTTATCCGTGTAATCGCGGCGGAATTTGCCTTCCCACGTTAAACCCAATTCAAGCGATTCGTCCACTTGGGCACTGACACCCAAAGAAAGTTCGGTCCCGAATCGTTTCAAAGCGTCACCTTCAACCGACACGACGGAACCGTTGGCTAAGGTCATCACACTGCCCGCATTGTCCCGTTTTACATCATAGGTCAACGCAACCTTGGCTTCGGGCTTTAACGTTGTTGTTTCGGAAACTTTCCAATCAAACGTTGTTTTGACACCCGCGACACCGGTGACCGTATCGGAACGATTGCGTCCCGTTTTATTCCCCAAACTGTCATGATAGGATTTTTCATGAACATTGACATACCGCAATCCGACTTCGGGTGTTACGGTCAACGTACGACCATCCTTTGTCGTCACCGCATTCATGTCATAACCGGTCATCGCCTGTAACGACAAAGCATCAACATCATGTTTGGCCGATACCACCGAATCCAACACATAACGACGATCATCATACCGTCCCCATGTATAGGCCACAACAGCATTCACATACCAATCTGCGGGTTTATATTCCCCATACAGCAGGGCACTGTGCGAATCGGCTTCAGACTTGCGATCGGTGGGTTTGATATCTGTATTTGTATAGGCGTAACCGACACCGACCTTCATATCCGGCGTTGCATAAGCTTCAACCCCCAAGGCCAACCCGCGGGAATATGATCTGAATCCGGACTCACCACCCAATTTAGAACGATTGAACAATCCTTTTGCCCAAACAGCACCGTCCTCAAGGCTGATATCACCCGACGCTTCTCCGGCAGGCGCTACCGAACCGCTGAAACGTGTGGCAACAGCCCCCAATACCTGCGTAACGGCCGCCGTCGTCATGGCCTGAGACACCGGTGCTTCCGTTGGCGCCAACGCACCGGCTGCTTTCACCGCTGCACGAACAACCGCGTCATCCGTTGACTGCAACGCCGTATGAATTTGTGATGCCAGCGTGTCAAACGATTCGTTCCCCGAGGTACCGGCCATAATACCGGCAATCACACTTGCCTGAGCCGCCGATGCACCAACCGAAGCCGCAATATCATCCGTGTTTTTCTTACCGACAACAATGCTTTGATGATCATCCGTCATGGTAATGTTATACAGGTTGTTTTCTTGAATCTTAAATGCCTGATCAACTGAATCGGCCGTTATAAATTCATATGTTTTTTCTGCCACGACATCATCAAGAATTAAATTCAACGCCGCCCCGTTGGTCACAACATTTTCGGCATGAATAACCGTTGTATCCAACGTCGCGGTTAAGACTGCATCGGATGCAAAATTGATATTCCCCGTTCCGTCAATACCGCCGTCCAATGTTAAATTGCCGGCAATGTTTAACGTGCCCGCGTTGTAAATATCATTTAACCCATCAGCATCTTTATTTCCCGAAAAAACGTTGCTACCATTCAATGAAAGTGTTGCATTCGCTCCATTATATACCGCACCGCCGGTTTGAGCCGTGTTATTTGAAAAAACGGAATCCGTAATCATCAACTTTGCATAATTCCCCGATTTATCCGCATTCGGATCATTATACACTGCTCCGCCGGCTTGACCTGCCGTATTATTCGTAAACGTTGAATCAGCAATCGTCACATACCCGGCATTTTTATCACCGTTATAAAATGTGTTATATACCGCACCGCCGTTCGTCGCCGCCTTATTCCCCGTAAATGTTGACGAGACAATATCCAGCTTTGCTTCTTTTTGATCATTTAATTTATTGTTCCAATACAAACTGGCCCGTGTCGCAACAGCACCACCGACAGTTCCCGATTCGTTATCCGAAAAAGTCGTATTTAAAACTTGGCTTTGGCTGACGGATCCGACAAAAAGGGCACCGGCACCGTCACCTTGTTCCGCAAGCGTATATGTCGCCCGGTTTCCGGTAAAGGTTGAGTTTGAAATGACACCCGCTTTTCCGAAAAGAGCAACAGCTCCGATGTCACCGGCGAAATTATTGCTGAAAACCGTGTTATCAATCTTTGTTTCCAACGTATTCGTCCCCGCAACCAACGCGCCTTCCGCAAGGGCGTTATTGTTGTCAAATACCGAGTTTTCAACATACAGCTTTGACTTGTTTGCAGAATAAATCGCACCGCCTAAACCAGAAGCCTCATTCGCTTTAAACGTTGTTCCCGAAATCGTCATGATTCCGTCATTATAAACGGCACCGCCGTCCTTTGCCTTGTTTTCCGTAAATAAAGAACCGGCCCCGATGTTCACCGTGTTAAAGTAGGCAGTGGCCACCTCGTCGTTATTTAAATTTGCCAGCGCACCGCCGCGATTCGCAGCCGTATTCCCCGTGAATTCCGTTTTTCCCAAATTTAAGGTTGTGCCGGTTGTCACACTTGTATTCCTACTGTCCGTCCAAACGGCAACGGCGCCGCCGTCCGCTTTGGAACTGTTCCCCTGAAACAAAGCCCCGTCACCCAACGAAACCGTTTCGGCCGCTTCAATACCCAAAGCACCGCCCAACCATATTGACGAGTTCCCGATAAATTGAGTGTTTTTACCGAAAGAAACCGTGCGATTTTCCTCGCCGGTGTTCGGGATTAATACATATAACCCACCCGAAGTCTTAAAAGTAGGCAGTGGCCACCTCGTCGTTATTTAAATTTGCCAGCGCACCGCCGCGATTCGCAGCCGTATTCCCCGTGAATTCCGTTTTTCCCAAATTTAAGGTTGTGCCGGTTGTCACACTTGTATTCCTACTGTCCGTCCAAACGGCAACGGCGCCGCCGTCCGCTTTGGAACTGTTCCCCTGAAACAAAGCCCCGTCACCCAACGAAACCGTTTCGGCCGCTTCAATACCCAAAGCACCGCCCAACCATATTGACGAGTTCCCGATAAATTGAGTGTTTTTACCGAAAGAAACCGTGCGATTTTCCTCGCCGGTGTTCGGGATTAATACATATAACCCACCCGAAGTCTTATCCGATGAATTGTTCTTAAACTCCCAGTTATCACCGGCCGAAAATCCGTTCAATGCTTTCATGGCCGCACCGGAATTGACCGACGTATTATTTTCAAATTTAACATCACTGATACCCGAATCAACAAATGTATCACCGTATGAAATAGTCAACCCGGCCGCCTTTTGGTTCTTTTCATTCAAATTTTGCAAATTCAAATAAGCTTTGTCCGCATTTATCGTCACATCAGCTGCCACCGCGGGAGCAACATTTAAAATAACACCCAATGTTAAAACAGTTGCGTTCATTAAAAAACATTTGCGCAAAACGGCGGTATAACGCGCATTCAATTCTTTTATGGCTGTGTTTGAATACTTCATAGGCTCTCCTTTTTTATTGATAAATTAAAACTAGAATTTAATTCTATCTCAAATATATACTCGATACAACAAAAAAATTCCAAAAAGAATTTTTTCTTGACACAACACGCCGGAACAGTTTATCTTTTTTATGCAATGTTTATTGAAAGGCATGATCATGAAAAAATTTTTTCTTTTATGTGTAACGGGTATCGGTTTTGCTTATACCGCCATGGCGGCCGACAAAATTTCGTTTGAGGTAGACAGTGCCAAAAAAGCCGAAATTGACCAAAAAATCGCCCAATACCAAACCGAATCAAGCACTGTGATAAAACAGGCCGAAGCCGATATCAAACAAGCGGAACAAGAATTTGCCATAGCCAAAAAGCAAATGGAAGAAAGTATGGAAGCTTCCCGTCTTGCGATTCAAAAAGCCCAATTGGATGCCCAAGCGGCCAAAGACCGATTTGAAAAGGTTCAAGCCGACACCAATGCCCGAATTGAGGCCGCCAATACACGTATGCAACAAGCATCAAAAGACCTGACAAACAAACTGGAAGCATTAAAAAAAGAGACAGAGATAAAATAACAACATCATGTTGGATTTAGGCCTAAAACCGTTTGAAAAATTTTCGCTGCCTGAAACAATAACGGGGCAACGCGTTATTTTATGCCGCCGCACCCATGCACATGATGCGGAATTATTCAATCTGATTGATCATTCAAGAGCTTTTTTACGACGTTTTTTGTTTTGGATTGATAATACAAAAACGATAACTGACGTTATTACCGTAACAGATATCTTTTCAAAAAACTGGGATAACAAAGATGCATTTGAATATGTGTTTTTGGATAAACAAACACATAAAATCGTCGGTGCCGGCGGCATTCATACCATTTCTTATATGAACAAGACCGCCGAATTCGGTTATTATTTGGATGAAAAAGCCGTTGGTAACGGATACGCCAGCGAGGCCGTTTCCTTATTAGAAGAAGCCCTGTTTCAAAAAGGAATTCACCGTCTGGTTATTCAATGCGATTCGGATAATGCAGCCTCGGAGCGCGTTGCCGAACGTAACGATTTTGTGTTGGAAGGATGCCTGAAACAGGCAAAATACGCCTATGGCGGTTATCGGGATCAGCTGATTTATGCAAAATTAAACCCAAACGGATAAGAATGACATTCCCATTCCTTTTAATAACGATGCCGAAATAAACAGATTTATGAAAAAAGGGATTCTTGCGAATCCCTTTTTCAATGATGATTTTTCACAATCACTTTTATTTCTTAATCCCATAGAAAGGCGTCTTCGCAGGGGCCGGTTTTTTCGCCGTTTCTTTCGTGGCAGTCACCGCTTTTTTAACCGGTGCCTTGCCCGCCGCTTTGACAGCCGATTTAGCCGCTTTCTTGGCCGGCTTGGCTGCTTCTTTCTTCTTGGATGCATTCAAAAATTGTTCACATGCCTGGAACCAAAATTCGGCATCTTTCCCCTCGGGCCGACCGGCCTGCTCCCAAATATAGTAAGCCGCAACCCGAATGTTGTCTTCATTGATCTTTGTCATGAAAATACTCCCTTGTTTATTCAGTACGAATACAATATAAATCGTTCCCGTTTTATTTGCAACACTTTTTTTCAAAAAATGATACCAATCAGTAATTTTTATCCAAACATACGGTAATAACACGTTTTTGAAAAGGTATTTTCGCGTCAAAAACGGGATTTCTTGCTTGAAATACGACAAAGGGGCGCATGATTCGTGTTAAATTTTCCCGCCTTAAAAAAATACAAAGCATCCGGCCTATAAAAAATAAAAAGCTTGCTTTTTTTTCAACATCCTTTTAAAACTGTTAAAAACCTTAAATTGGGACATTTCAGTATGATTATCACGGAAAATACGCTTTTTTGCGGTGATTGCCTTCAAATTATGCGGCAAATTAAAGATCAATCGGTTGATATGATCTTTGCCGATCCGCCTTATTTCATGCAATTAAATACCCCGCTTTATCGCCCCGATACAACACGGGTTTACACCGTTGATGACACATGGGATAAATTTGGAAACTTCGGGCACTATGATCGTTTTACACTGCAATGGCTCAGTGAGGCAAAACGCCTTTTGAAACCAACCGGAACATTGTGGGTTATCGGCTCTTATCACAATGTTTTTCGTTTGGGATATTGGCTTCAAACATTGGGCTTTTGGATTTTAAATGATGTCATTTGGCACAAAACAAATCCCATGCCGAATTTTAAAGGCACACGCTTTTCCAACGCGCATGAAACCCTTATTTGGTGCGCCAAAGAGAAAGGAGCGCGTTACACCTTTAATTACGAAACATTAAAAACATTCAACGACGATTTACAAATGCGTTCGGATTGGCACATACCTATTTGCAACGGTAAAGAACGGCTTAAAAATAAAGACGGTTGCAGAGTTCACAGCACACAAAAACCACTGGCTTTATTACGGCGGATTATTTCGGCGTCAACAAATGCCGGGGATTTAATTCTTGACCCGTTTTTCGGAACCGGTACCAGCGGTGCCGCCGCCAAAGAATTAGGACGCCGTTTTATTGGCATTGAAAAAGAAACAGACTATATTTTACCTGCCTGTGAACGCATATCACATCTGACACCTTTACCGAATATCCAAGAAACAATCACCGAACAAAAACCAATACCGCGCATTAGTTTTGGGATGTTGCTTGAAAACAATTATGTCAAACCGGGTGACATTTTGACAGACAAAAAACATCACCATCATGCTCGGGTTTTGGCCGATGGTTCCGTTCAAATCAACCGCTTGAAACTCTCCATCCATAAAATGGCCGCCCGTTGTCAAAACAGCTTAAGCGAATCGGCAAACGGCTGGATTTATTGGCATGTCATGAAAAACGGAACATTGTGTCCGTTGGACGAATTAAGATGCCGGCTTCGGGAAAAATTGTTCCCCGAAAAAGAAACCGATTCGTTTTTTGTTGAAAATACCGATGAGTTGCCGTAAAATAGGTCTATCAATCGTTTAAAAGAAAGGAAAATCATGAAAAAAATTATTTGTGCCTGCCTGATGGCCGGCTTATTAAGTGCCTGCGCTACCGACCCTTATACAGGGGAACAAAAAGTATCAAAATCCGCCTGGGGAACCGGTATCGGCACTTTGGCCGGTGCGGGTATCGGTGCCTTGGCCGGCGGAAAAAAAGGGGCACTGATCGGGGCCGGCGTCGGTGCGGCGGCCGGATTGGGAACCGGCGCTTATATGGATATTCAGGCACGCAAACTGCGCCAAGAACTTGTCGGAACAGGGGTGCAGGTTGTTCAATCTGACGGTAAGGTTTTCCTAATCATGCCGGGAAACATCACTTTCGGCACAAACGAATCTGTTATCCGTGATGATTTTAAACCCGTTTTGAATTCGGTTGCAAAAGTCATCAAAGAATATGACGAAACCATGGTGGAAGTAAGCGGTTATACCGATTCAACCGGTTCAGCGGCGTTCAACAACACATTATCCTTACGCCGCGCAAATGCCGTGTCAAATTATCTGCGTCTGCAAGGGGTTTCATCCGACCGCTTAATCACGGATGGGAAAGGATCTGACAATCCGATCGCCTCTAATGACACGGCCACCGGACGTGCCAAAAATCGTCGTGTGGAAATTACCCTGATCAATCGGCAGTAAAACACATGAAATTTACTGCCCGTCCGTTAAAAACACATTTAAAAAAAGTAAAGGGGCGTCGTGCTTCCAGCACAAAATGGTTGCAACGCCAAATTAATGACCCCTATGTATCCGAAGCGAAACGTCAAGGATACCGTGGGCGGGCAGCGTTTAAAATTATTCAATTAAACGATCAATTTCATTTTTTTAAACCCGGAAAACGCGTGGTTGATTTGGGGTGTGCGCCGGGAGGTTGGTCTCAAGTTGCGGTTAAACTTGTTAAATCAACACCCGATAACCCACTTGTCGTCGGCATGGATTTGTTACCCACGACACCGATTACGGGGGCCCGTTTGGTTCAAATGGATTTTACACATGAGGAGGCACCAAAACTCCTGAAAGACATGTTGGGTGGGCATGCCGCTGACATCGTCATGTCTGATATGGCCGCCAATACAACAGGTATGCATAACATAGATCACATGCGTATTATGAATTTATTAGAAGCCGCATATGATTTTGCCGTTCAGGTATTAGCCCCCGGCGGTGTTTTTATTGCCAAAATTTTTCAAGGCGGCACCGAAAACCGATTTTTGGCCCGCATGAAACAACATTTTACATCGGTCAAACATGCCAAACCCGATGCCAGCCGCAAAGATTCATCGGAAGTCTATGTTGTTGCCTCTGGTTTTCACGGCACAAAAAAAGAGTCGCCTGATGCATCCGGATCAAATTAAAGCAGCGGCCGGCACTTTAATCAAAACCTGCTTAACCGAAAAACGACCGGCCAACGATACCGTCAACGCCTATACCCGTGCACGCCGCTATATCGGTTCAAAAGACCGAAAAGAGTTGACACGTCTTGTATGGGAAGCGATTCGGCATAAAGCCCGTTTAGAATACCTGTTCCCCGATGTGCCGCCGGAATCGTGGCCCGATTATTTATCCCGTGCCGACGTTTTACCCGATTCGGCTCCCGATTGGGTTCGGTTTGAAGTCCCCTCTTTTTTAGAAGGGATTTTTCAAAAAATGCCGGACGAGGCCGCTGCTCTTTTGACCCCTGCCCCAACCGTTTTACGGGCACTTGGAAACCGTAAAGAAATTCAAACCCGTCTTGCGCAAGAAGGCATTGACACAATTCCCACAAAATTATCTCCGTTCGGGCTCATCTTACAAAAACGAAGCAATTTAAACACCAGCCGCACATTTCAAAGCGGTTTGATTGAGGTGCAGGATGAAGGTTCCCAACTTGCCGCTTTGGCAACCGGTATTCATGCGGGGGACAGGGTATTGGATTATTGTGCCGGCGCGGGTGGTAAAACCCTAATTTTTGCTCAAATGATGCATTTTAAAGGACATATTGTCGCCCATGATATCAGGGCCGAACGATTAAAACCCCTGATGCCGCGGGCAAAACGGGCCGGATGTGCCGATATGATTGAAACAACGTTTAATCGTCCGCAAGGACTTTTTACGCATGTCGTTGTTGATGCGCCCTGCTCGGGCAGCGGCACCTGGCGCAGATGTCCCGATGCAAAATGGAACTTAACCCCCGAACGGTTCCAAGAATTGCTGACACTTCAGGCACGTATTTTACGCGAATCGGCAGATTTTGTTGAAAACGGCGGAAAGTTATCGTATATGACCTGTTCTTTGATTCCGGATGAGAACCAAAATCAAATTGATCTGTTTTTACGAGAGCGATCAGATTTTCAATTGTTACACATGAACCGTTTTTCCCCCGCAACGACACAGACGGATGGTTTTTTCACCGCAACGTTACAACGTTTCTGAATCATCATTTACTTAACGTTTTTTTCGGATTAAATCGTGGCATTAAGCTTAATACATACGTTCGTTCACGTGCCAATCGCCGCCGATCGGGATCAATATCCAGTCCGACTTCCGTCAACCGCCCGTTTTCCAAACCGCGCACAATTAAATCCATCGCATCAAATGATAACCGATCCCCGACTTCCACATCGGGCAGTTCATTTTGCACCAAGTCGGCAACACTCATTTTTTCAAGAGCGACCGGCACCGCAACCTGATACAGACGCTTCAATTCCCCGAACGTCACTTCGGGTGTTAAAATAAAATCCGTGCCATCCGCCAATGCTTCAGGAACATTCAATGCACCAAATAACTTATCCAATGCGCGTTGCCGCGCACCGGTCGGGGAAAAAACATACAAACTGTCCCCTGCTTTTAAATGCCGAACAATGGCCCCCGGTGAATAAGAAACTCCATCCCGCATGACTAAAATGGGGCGTGCCCACCGGGGCAATGGTGTCCCGTTCAAAATGGGGGCCTGCTTGGTCAAGCGATACAAAATCAATGAACTATCGCTTAATCCCGGCAGGTCAATCTCGGTTTTAGGCACCTCAATCGGTTGAACCGGCAAGGCCACCCCGCACAAGCGCGCTGCCCGCGGAATCAATAACCCTTGAACAGCCAAACTTAATAACACCATTACAAATATAACGTTAAAAAATAAATCACCGCCGGCAATCCCATACACAACCGGGGCCAAAGCCAGCAAAATGGATGTTGCCCCACGTAATCCGACAAAAGAAACAAAAACTTTTTCCGAAAAAGTGTAACTTTTGAAAAAAGCCAATGTCAAAAACGTCATCGCCGGACGCGCCCAAAAAATTAAAATCACACCCAAAAGAGTCGCCGGCATCCATACCTGTTTTAATCCGTCAACTGTTACAAAAAGCCCTAATGACATAAACATCGTGATTTGAGATAACCAAGCGGCCGTTTTTTGCACACTTGAAATTTGCACACGTGACGGTAGTTTTTCTCCACCCAATAATACCCCACAAATATATACGGCCAAAAAACCGCTGCCCCCCAACATGTTGGTCAGGGCGAACCCCATCATGGCCAACGTCAACACCAAAATCGGGTAAAGCGGTGCTTCCAGTCGCACTCGTGTTACAATGAACCGAACAGCTCGTGCGATTAAAACACCGGCGCCCGCACCGATAAACAACTGTCCGAAAAAAGAGGAAACCAAAAATCCGACAGGAACCGCCGTATTGCTGTCTAAACGTTGCATCAACATAATCAATGCCAATGTTAAAAAAATCGCCATCGGATCGTTAGAACCCGATTCCACTTCCAATGTCGCCCGAATCTTTTCGCGCAAAGCGACCCCTCGGGAGCGCAACAAGAAAAAAACGGCCGCTGCATCGGTAGAACTGATCATTGCGGCCAATAAAAACGCCGCCCCCCAATCAAGGCCTAAAACCAATCGTGCGGCCGGTGCCAATAAAACCATGGTTAGCACAACCCCAAGGGTGGCTAATAAAAATGCGGCTTTTGATGCCTTTTTCAAACTGTTTAAATTCGTGTGGAATCCACTGTCAAACAAAATAACCGCCAACGCCGCTGATCCGATAAAAAAGGCGATCTTCGGCCGTTTAAATGCATCAAAAATTTCAAACCCGCCGGCACCTGCCACCAATCCCATACAAAGTAACAATAAAATTAAAGGCACCCCGACACGCAGCGATACAACACTTGTTAAAATACTTAAACTTAATAAAAGCGAGGCAACCAAAATCGGCAGGTTGATGAATTCCACGTTCTTTCCCCCGGTTATTGCACACCGCGCCGGCGTTTTAAACGTGTTAACTTACGACTGACAACCGTTGTATCACGTCCCGTTTTGCCAAGCCGATCATACATCCGTTCAATTTCCTTATTCAAATATGCGGTTTCAACGGCTTTTTTCAACCGTTTTTTTTGCACCAAAGTGCCATGTTCAGACACCGCCGCCATATCTGCCAAAATCAATGCAATGCTTTTATCGGGGTATCGGCGTTTTTCTTCAATCACATACGGTAAATCATGAATCAGGTTTTGAACCGCAACAAACCCTTGTTCCCGATCATTTGTTTTGCGATACAAGGCCGCCATCATATCAAAAGCCACCCCGGCTTCAAAACTGTCATCTACAACAATAAAAGGAATTGGATCGGCAAACCCCTTTAAATGAATATCTTTTAAAAATTCCAACAAGTGATGAAAAAAGCCCTCTACATTAAATAAAATAAACGGTTTAAAGGGCAAAAAACCATCCTGCATGGCCACGCAATCATAAACCAGCTCATCCAATGTCCCGACACCGCCGGGAGCAAAAATCACAAAATCGGCGGCCAATAATTGCTTTTTGCGTTCTTCCAACGTATGGGCAACAATAATGTCCGATACCTGATCCAAAATTTCATCACTTTGATATAATGCCAAATATTCCGCCGTCGTTACCCCGTGAATCGGAATTTTATGCGAACGCCCTAATTCCACCCATGCATTTAAAACACCGCGCGCTACCGCTCCCATAATCCCTTTAGACGATAACCCGAAATCAAGACGATACTGCTTACGCCCGATTTCCTGCCCTAATAAAAACGCTTGTTTTTCATAAACCTTTGTCAGGCCGGGGCGTGACCCGCCCGCCACAAAAACACGCACAAGCCCTTGCTCGTTGTGCGTGATAAATTCGCTGGCCAATGTTCCCGGGACGGCACTTTTCTTACCTTTACGTGCTGTCCGTGCCAACAAGCCCGAACCGCGGTCAAGCAAGATCTGATTGGCAGATTCTTGTTTTGTCATAACAACTCCTAAAAAACTATTTTTATTTTTTTAAATCATACAAAAAAAATAAGAATGAAGCAAATTATATCTGGTGAACACTCCGAAAAAATGCTATATATAAGAACACTTATTTTACGCTTGAATGAAAGGCAGGACAAAAAATGCAAAAAACGGGTTTGAAATTGGTCGCTTTGGCACTTGTTATCGCAGGTATCGGGGGATATTTTTACTGGCACAGACACTCCATTCAACCGACCGCGACCACCCAATATCCCGAAGTTAATGCCTTTCGTGTTGAAAGCGTACCGGTCAACCCCGAATCAAGCTTTGTTGCCAAAATTGAAGCGGAAGATTCTGTTGGCTTAAGGGCTCGTGTTACAGGTTTCTTGCAAAAACGCCTGTTTAAAGAAGGAGATATCGTTCAAGCGGGACAGCCTTTATTTTTGATTGAAAAAGTCAATTTTGAATCAGCCGTGCGTGAGGCTGAAGCAAATTATACCAAAGCCCAAGCCAATGAAAAAAACGCCAAATCTCAATATGAACGCACCAAAACTTTGTTTAAAACAAAGGATGTATCTGAAGCACGTTTGGATGAAACCGAAGCGGCCTATCAAGCGGCACAAGCCGAAGTTGCCCAAATGAAAGCACGCTTGGACCTTGCCCGCCAGGATGTGGATTACACAGAAGTGAAAGCCCCCATGAACGGGAAAATCGGCGAATCGGAATTCTCTGAAGGGGAACTGATCGGGCCCGAATCAGGTGTCTTGGCAACGATTGTCACCGTCAATCCGATGGATGCGGTCTTTTCCGTCAGTGAAAACCAATTGTTAAGCTTGCGTGCCATTTTTGATAAAACAACCGCTATTGATGTCTTTTTTGTAACTGCAGACGGCAAAACATACCCCCATAAAGGACATATTTCATTTGTAGATGTCAAATTGGACGAAGCCATGAATACCCTAAAACTGAAAGCCTCGTTCCCTAATCCCGACGGTCATTTGATTTCCGGTCAATACGGCCGTGTTATTTTAAAAGGTCAAACGCCTATTAGTCAAATCGTGATTCCTATGCGTGCCGTTCAACGGGATATGACGTCATCGTTTGTGTATGTCATCACGCCCGAAAACATTGTTGAAAAACGCCCGATTAAAGAGGGAATAGAACTTTCCGATTTTCGGGTTATTGTCAATGAGGGCCTAATACCTGGTGATGTTGTCATTATTGATGGTTTCCAAAAAATCACGCCCCAGATGACCGTCACACCTGTTTTTAATACCACAAAATAAGCCGTTTTTTCTAAGGAGAAACCTATGATCGCCGATGCTTTTATTAAACGCCCCCGGTTGGCCAGCGTTCTTTCCATTGTAATTGTTTTGGCCGGGCTGTTGTCTTTGTTCGCTATGCCTGTGGAACAATATCCTAACATTGTTCCTCCATCGGTCAGCGTTTCAACAACGTATCCGGGGGCCAGTGCCGATGTGGTTGAATCAACCGTTGCCCAACAAATAGAATCGGCTGTCAATGGCGTAGAGAATATGCTTTATATGAGTTCAACCAGCAGCGATGACGGTTCCTATGCCTTAACGGTTACGTTTAAAATCGGAACAGACCCCGACATGGCTTCGGTCAATGTGCAAAATCGCGTTAAAAAGGTTGAAAATAACCTGCCGGCCGAAGTATTAAAACAAGGTATTGAAGTAGAAGCCCGCATGTCGTCCATGTTGGAAATTTTTACGATTTCAGCAACAGATAATCAATATGATGATAAATTTTTAACAAACTATGTTTTGTTAAATGTAAAAGATGAATTGGCGCGCACAAACGGTGTCGGCAATGTGATGGTTTTTTCAACATTAGACTATAGCATGCGTGTTTGGTTGAACAATGACAAGTTGAAAAGCCTGAAACTCTCAACAAATGACGTTTTGAATGCAATTGAAACACAAAATATTCAGGCTCCGTTGGGACGAATCGGCGTTATGCCGTCAACCCCGGATCAACAGTTTCAATTCTCTATTACCACACAAGGACAACTGTCAACCCCCGAAGAATTTGGGAATATCGTTATTCGCGCCAACAAAGACGGATCTTATTTGCTTTTAAAAGATATTGCCCGCATTGAATTAGGGGCAAAATCCGAATTAATGCGTGCCCTTTACAACGGGAAGCCGGCAGTCGGTATTGCTATTTTCCAAGCCCCCGGTTCCAACGCTGTTGACGTATCAACCGCTGTCAACAAAAAAGTGGCGGAACTTCAGAAAAAAATGCCTGATGGTATAATTTTCAATACCATTTTTGATAATGCCCAGTTTGTCAAAGACTCCATGAAAGAAATCGGTTCAACCGTCTTGGAGGCCTTTATCCTGATCGTATTGGTTACCTATTTGTTTTTGGGAACGTTACGCGCAACCATTATTCCGACATTAGCGATTATTGTTTCGTTAATCGGCGCGTTTATCGGAATGAGTCTGTTCGGTGTCAGTGCGAATACGATTTCACTTTTAGCCCTTGTTTTGGCTATTGGTGTGGTGATTGATGATGCCATTGTGGTGGTTGAAGACGTAGAAACCGTTATGCATGAAAATCCTAAAATGGATCCGGCAGATGCCGTGAAAAAATCCATGGATCGCATCACGGCACCAATTATCGCCATTACCCTTGTTTTGTTGGCCGTATTTGTTCCGGTCGCATTTATGCCCGGCATTTCGGGTATTTTGTATCGTCAGTTTGCCATTGCCATTTCATCGGCCATGGTTATTTCAGGGTTAAATTCGTTGACGTTGTCACCGGCTGTTGCCGCCGTTATCATGCGTGCGGGGAACAAACCTTATGCTTTTGTTCAAAAAGCCATGGACGGTGTTTCCTGGGCACGGGATAAATATGCCGCCGGCGTCAAAAAAATGGTTCCCGTGTCAAAAATTGCTCTTTTAATGGTTTTAGCGTGTGGTATCGGTGCCTATATTTTAACACAAAAAATTCCCAGCGGCTTTTTACCGGCCGAAGATCAAGGCGCCTTTTTGATGGAAGTTCAACTGCCCTCGGGAGCCTCTTGGAATCGGACCCAAGCCGTTATGCAGGAAGTGCAGCGTCGCTTGGAAACCATTCCGGAAGTGCAATCCACTATGGCTATTATCGGCTATAGTATCATGTCCAGTGTCCAATCGGCAAGTAATGGCTTTTTCGCCGTTAAATTAACCCCTTATGACAAACGGACACGGCCTGATCAAAGTATTGATGCTTTAATCGGAAAAGTGTATATGATGATGGCCGATATCAAAGAAGCCCGCGTGTTTCCGTTTAACATGCCGGCGATTATGGGTATCAGTATTTCATCGGATATGGAATACATTTTGCAAAGCACAATGGGCGCCTCGCCCGAAGAACTGCTGCAAACAGCGCAAAGTCTTATTGAAAAGGCCAATATGAACAAAGATTTGGCGCGTGTTATGACCCTTTATACGGTTGATTCGCCCCGTGTTCGCTTAAATGTTGACCGGCAAAAGGCTTTTGCTTTAGGTGTGCAAATATCGGATATTTTTGCCACCATGCAAACCATGTTGGGAGGCACTTATATCAATGATTTCAGCCTTTACGGACGCACCTGGCAAGTCAATGTGCAAGGGGATGTGATGGAACGACGCACGCTGGATGACATTTTTAAAATCAATATTCGCAACGACAAGGGGGAAATGGTGCCGTTACGTTCTTTGGTGAGTATTGAACGCACCATCGGTGCCCAAACCATTCAACGTTATAACAACTATCGGTCAATCAAAATTATGGTTACACCGGCTAACGGTGTCGGATCGGGGACAGCTATTGCGGCAATGGATGAAATCTCAAAAACCCTGCCGACCGGTTATCAATATGAATGGACCGGCATGGCGGTTCAAGAGCAGGAAGCGGCCTCACAGATTATTGCTATTTTCGGATTGGCCTTTTTATTCGCCTATCTGTTTTTAGTGGCTTTGTATGAAAGTTGGATTATCCCGGTTCCAGTGATGGTTTCAATTATCATCGGTTTATTCGGCGCTATGTTATTTTTATTTGTGCGGAACATTACAAACGATTTATACGCCCAAACGGGTATTGTCGTTTTAATCGCTCTGGCGGCCAAAAATGCGATTTTATTGGTTGAATTTGCTCGAGATGAACATGACAAAGGTTTGCCGACAAAACAGGCCGCCATAAATGCCGCTCATATGCGATTCCGTGCGATTATAATGACCGCAATTTCATCGTTGTTGGGGTTCTTGCCACTGGTCACTGCAACCGGTGCCGGCGCTATGGCACGCCAAGCGATCGGTTCCTCTATTTTCGGCGGTATGGCAATGGCTTCATTTATCGGTATCTTCTTTATTCCTTCGCTTTATATCGTGTTTCAAGGATTGATTGATACCTTTTGGCGAAAAAAGAAACGCTGATGTATTTGATATAAAAAAACCGCTTTTTAAAAAAAGCGGTTTTTTTATTAAAAGAGAATATCAGTCTTCACGAACATTCAAAATGCATTGATTCCCGCGATATGTCCAGTCATAAACCCGATTGTCCCGCAATTTAAAAACAATATCACAATAATGATAAATCCGTTCGGTCCAACCGCGTGTAATCATATCCGTATGATACAATAAGTGTCGTTCCCCATCGGGGAATAAAAAACCTTGCGTCGGCACACCGAAGTTTTCATACAAATCTTCAGCCGTTTGATTATACCATGTTGTTGAACGAGATTCAGTATTTGTCGGATGATCAGGCGCACAGGCCGACACCAACACCAAAATCGCCGCGAGTCCTAATATTTTTTTCATAAAACTATCCTTTGACTTTATACCTAAGTTAAAAATACATCATTTTATAAAACATGTCAAATCTTTATTTGTGCCATTCTTCTTGGGCTCTCCCTTGACAGAATAGGGCTAATCCGCAACCGTATCGTCCTTTTCTGACACACAAACCGACTCATTAACCGGTTCCGTGCGTCTGGAATCAACTGTGCGCGGAATCATACGCCGACGTGATTTAAACCCACTGTTTCGCACGGGGGCAATAGATAAAACCGGCTCTTCCGGCGAGGTTCCTTCTTCCGCAGCGGACGGACTTTCTTCTGTTAAAGCCGCTTGATTATTATCTTCCCCCTTTTCGGATACACTGTCACGCCCTTCATACGATCGCGTATAATAGGCTGTGTTATTGGCTCTGAATGCTTGTTCATTAGCAATGGCAATATTTTGCAGACGCATATAATGATCGGCATACTGCAAACAACTTTCTGATAAAATCAAATCATTTTGCAACAAGGCATCTTTTGCCGCTGCCTGATACTTTTCAAACAACTGCAAAGCCGTCCCATGCAATTTACCGCACGGTCCCGAACTTTCTAACGCCGTATTGCGCATAATTGTTTGTGTACGGGTTGTGCGGGAATTGTTATACCGTCCCCCAAAACGGTTTTTTTGATTTTGTCTCATATATCCTCAAAAAATAATCTTTACAATTACGCTTTTTCAACAAGCTCCCCAAAAGAAGAGGGCTTTATTTTAACAACATTTTCCCCGGATTATCAAAAAACACCACTAATAAATCGTGGCTGAATAATTATACAAAACCGGTTGTGACACCTGCTGCGGATAAACAGCCGGTTGCGATGCTGCTTGAACAGCCGGTTGTATCATCGGTGATGGTGCCGAAACGGGAGTTGTCTGCTGCATCTGCATCAAGGGCAGCACTTGGGGTTGAACAGGCATGGGTGAAACATTTTGCGCCATACCCATGGTTCCCGGATACGGTTGAACACCCTGCACCATCGGCATAGCCGTCATTTGCTGCTGCATAACGGGAACGGTCGGTGCCATTTGAGGTGCAGATGTTCCTAATTGCAAGACAACCGGCTGTTTTTGCACATACGTCGGCTGTTGTTGCATGACAAGGGGTTCTTGTTGCACAAAAGCAGGTTGACGTTGTAATGTGACAGGCTGCTGCATGATAACGGGTTTGCGTACGACAACAGGTTGCTGCACAACAACCGGTTGTTGCACGGTTATTTCACGTTGAACAGAAACAGGATATTGAACCGATACCGGATATTGTTTTGTCACCGGATATTGAACTTTAATTGGTTGTTGCGTTTGTGTTAATTGGGTGGCCCCAACGAATGACTCTTGCACCACCTGTTGCGGAGCCAGCGCCCCTTGAGCCACAGAAGACCGGCGCCGCACCAACTGAGGTGCCGGCGCAGGCACAGCCGGTGTAGTGGCCACTTGAACGCGCTGATTCATCGGCGCGGAAACCACGGGAGCTGTCGGTACCAAAGTCGGTGCGGCAACACGCGGTGCCGCATTTGGTATAGCACTTGGTTGCGGTTGTGTTGCCTGCTTGCCAGAAGAGACATTCGTTTCAACCGTTACCGGTGTATCCGCTGTTACATTGACAGATAAATCTTCTACAAACTCGGCCTCACTTTTTACTTTCGGGACAGGTTTAATTTCCCCTTCAACAGCCCCATAGGCACCACTTCTGTAAAAATTATTGATATTATCCGCATCGGAAAATGATACGTCTATAATTTCCTGTTTCGGTTTTTCGGGAACCGCTTTAACCACAGGCTGAACTGCTACAACCTGAGGTGCCGGATCTGCCGTCTCACTGCCCGTTGCATATGACCAATTGATTGTATCATCCTGAAATGCTGCGGCGGAAAATGCGCCGGCGGTTGACGCCGCCAATACGGCCATCAAAAACGGAACAGGTGTTTTTTTCATGTATCACTCCTAAAAAAAACGCAAAAGTTTAAAAACATAAGGTTATGTTAAAACGACCTTAAAAAAAAATCAAGGATTTATTCGGTAATCCCCAATAATTTTTTATATGAATCACGTAAAAACTCGGACTCGGCCCGATCCGCCGGGGTCATTTTCCTTAACCGCAAAATTTGCCGCATCGTTTTGGTGTCAAAGCCGTTTCCTTTTGCCTCGGCAAAAATCTCTCGCACATCTGCACCCAATTCACGACGTTCTTCTTCAAGCCGTTCAATCCGTTCAATATAGCTTTGCAGTTTTTGGCTTTCGCCGGGCTGTTGCATATCACTCATGCTGTTTTCCTTTTTAAGTTACGAGACTTTTTTTGCGGCCAATGCAATTTCTTTGTTCAAATCCGATTCGGAACATAATCCCAGTGTAACAGGGTTCCGCGGACGAATGTTGTGAATATTTTTATGCGTTTTATCACGAATTGCCGCAATTGTCGGCTTGGTCGTCCGTAATAACCGAACAATTTGCGCATCAGATAACTCGGGATGATGCCGCACAATCCACGCAATACCGTCGGGACGTTCTGTCCGCTTGGCCTGGGACACATAACGAACGCCTTTGTGCAACAATCGCTCCACCTCGGGATTAGATAACAACGTCAATGTTGCGGTTGAATCTTTTTCGCACCGTTCAATTTCTGCCACGCTCAGTTGATTATTTGCAATCGGATTCAATCCCATAATGTTAAAAGCCACATCACCATCGGCAATGGCCTGAATCTCCAAAACATGCATGCCGCAAAAATCGGCAATCTGTTGAAATGAAAGCGTTGTGTTATCAACAAGCCAAACGGCCGTAGCCTTTGGCATCAATGGTAAAGTCATAAGACACCTCACATGGTTAAAAAATGATTCGTTTATGTCAGTATAACCGTTTTCATCCGAATAATCAATAAAAAATACACGCTTGAAAAAATAAAATGATATGTTATACTGCTTTTTGTATTGAACAGGCCTGTTTCAAAACGGGTTTTATGTAATTGATAAGGAGTTATTATGAAAAAACTGATTTATTCTTCTTTAATTGCCGCGGCCCTCGGATGGAGCATCCCGTCCCAAGCCGATTTTTATGCCGGTTTAGGATTAGGGGCCAGCTTTAATGATGGTTCCGTTAAAACAAACAACGTGAAATCATCCTATAAAGACACCCCTGTTTACAGTATATCGGGCGGGTATGAATTGCCGTTGCCGATTTTGGATATTCGCGGAGAAGCCGAAATTTTGTATATGAAACCAAAGGTCAAAACCGGCCGTGACAGAAAATTGCAATCCGTTATGTTTAACGGAATCGCTGTTATTCCGTTTGTGCCGTTTATTGACCCGTATGTCGGCGCAGGGTTCGGGTATGCCCGCTATGACCACACCAACGCCATCGCGGTTCAAGGGATGTTGGGTGTTGAATACGAATTGCCCATTGCACCAATGACGGTAGGTGCCGAATACCGATATTATAAGGTGAACGAGGGGACCGGTAAAACAAATTCGGAATCAAAGTTCCACACCAATATCTTAATGTTAAAAGCGAAATATTTGTTTTAAAAGACTCTGTTAAAAACACCCCCGCCGACGAAAAGCCGACGGGGGCTTTCTTTTGCTGATCGGCGGGAATAGTTTTATGGGAGACACCCGCCCCAAGGCAAAAGAACCCGATTTATTTGTGCCTCTAATCCCCGACGCGGCACAAAGCGTAGTGGTTGGGGTCGCTGCCGCGATAGTAGTGGTCCACGAGACCATCGCCCAGATAGACGAGGTAAGCGCCACACGCACTCCTCGAATCGCTTGTCCAATATGAACCACTCTCATCAAAGGCCCTTTGAAACGCCACCATATTCGCGGAGCGTGTCCCTTTGTCGGACGTTGTTGTATCCGTATTGCAATACCCCGTCTTACCTGCGCTCACATAATCATAGCCGCAGCCAAAATCAGCAACCGTAGCCATACGTCCCCCAATCGCCTCACAATAGTTCTGTGCACTCCACCAGTTCATTTTGCTGCCGGATTTTTGATATGTCCCGACACCGGTAACTGTTACCGGTGTGCCCGAGGCGCTCTCACACGTGCCATACGTCGGGGCTTCCGTGCAGGAAGAATTGTTTTGTTTTGAATCCAACTGACAATATTCCCCACTATCTATACCACAATCTCTGTTCGTTACGCACTCGGGCGTTACACATTCCTTTTTATCGGCATGATATACCTGTCCCGCCATGCACCCCGGAACGCAATAATTTTCAACTACCATCCGGCGTCCACACGCGCGGCACAATTCATATTCATACTGACTGTAGATATAATAGCTCCCACTGCTGTCGCACGGATAGCATCGCCCCCCAGACGAAAATTCCTCTCCGGGTGTGCAGGCCTCACCGTCAAAAAAAGTTGTTTCTTCTTCTTCAAAACCCTCTTTTTCTTGATTTAAATCCGCCGTATACACAAACAACGTTTCCGGGGCTCCCTCACCGTCTTCTCCACATATGCTATAATTATCTGATCTCGGATCATAAACCTTCCCCGAAACGATAATCTGATACGGAATTGTGTAGTTCTTTAAAATATCCCGACACACCTCTGACGGATAATTGCTTAACGTCACTTCAAATTCGTCCGGATAATACGATTTTTTTGCTTCTATATCATAATCCAAAGCGGTTTTATCCCCAAACTCGCCGTTGCTTAAAGTTTCTCCGGACCGTATCTCGTTATTTAAAACCTGTGTGGCATACACAACCGCCCGTTTGTTCAGTTCATCTATCGTCTCGTTCGCGCGGGATTTATCCATCGCATACCGATAGCCTGCAATCCCTCCAATACTTAATACGCCCACAATCGCCAACACGCCCAGCATCTCCATCATGCTCCGACCCGTTTCGGATAGGCGGGGGCGACGGGATGTTACGGTCGGGGACAGGGTGTCCCTAGGCGTGGTATCGTCCCGGCCGTCATCCTTGCGAAAGTAAGCATCCAGCAACATTGAGACCGCTTTCCCCGCGATAGCGGACAACCAATGCCATGTCATCCTTGTGCTTGACACGAGGATCCAGGAAAATTGATTCCACTTTAAAAAAACACCTTTGTTGAAAAATCCCTTAAAACGCATGTTTTATCTCCCTTTATAAAAATACCGTCCTTTGTCTTAAATAAAGGATCGTTTTTTTTAGACATTCTGTCTTTAAAGAAAGAATACCCCCTTAAAAGATTCCTTTTCTTTGAAATTTCAATTCCTTATTTTTTTGTTGACACACTTTTTAAAACATGCTAATTTAACCCAAAAAGGCGTTACATTCTAACGATCCTTTTCTTTGGACATGCT
The DNA here is from genome assembly GCA_944392145.1 of uncultured Alphaproteobacteria bacterium. Classification (GTDB taxonomy): domain Bacteria; phylum Pseudomonadota; class Alphaproteobacteria; order CAAHEQ01; family UBA3637; genus CALXVS01. The sequence continues at coordinate 23,150 of CALXVS010000001.1, forward strand.
TTTTATCTTTACAACTTATTGATAAAAAACAATAAAAATACTTTTTTATATTCTTTTGGAATACCCGAAAAAATAAAAGACTTGCTTTTTTTTAAAAAATATGTCAGGATAACCTCACTTTAGAGGGATGGATGGCCGAGTGGTTGAAGGCGCACGCCTGGAAAGTGTGTTTAGGTCCAAAGCCTAACGTGGGTTCGAATCCCACTCCATCCGCCAGTTAATGACCCTATCATCTAGCGGTTAGGATACAGCCCTCTCAAGGCTGGTACGCGGGTTCAATTCCCGCTAGGGTCGCCATTTTCTTTTTTCATTGACAGATTATATAAGGCGGCATATCCTGAACTTTAAAACAGATGTTAAAGGACTGTTATTTATGTCACACGCGCAAGAATCAGAAACAAATCATCATCATTTACATGCAACGTCTAAAACGATTCGGGCTTTAAGCATTGCTTTTGTTGTAAACCTGATCTTATCGGGGGCTGAAATCATCGGCGGCCTTATTGCAGGCAGTGTTGCATTGATTGCCGACGCCTTACACAATACATCGGACGCTTTTTCTATTTTAATTGCCGTTATTGCCTTTAAAATCGGTCAGAAAAAAGCGACAACAAAATATACCTATGGTTTTAAACGCGCCGAAATCATCGGCGGCTTTGTTAACTTAATTTTATTGTTTGTTTCGGGTCTTTATCTGATTTTAGAAGGTGGGGTAAAGCTGATTAACCCCGAACCGATTGAAGGCGGCATCATTATTTGGGTATCCGTTTTGGCACTTGTCATTGATACCGTAACAGCCCGTTTGTCACACCATGGCGCTGAACATAACGCCAATATTCGCATGGTTTTTTTACATAACATGGCAGACGCTTTAGGATCTGTCGGTGTCATCATTTCCGGGTTCTGTGCCCTTTACTTTAATCTTTATTGGGTGGATGGCCTGATTGCTTTAAGTATTGCCGCTTACATGATTTTTCAATCTATCCGTTCTTTTCCGGGATTCGTTGCCATCTTAATGAACGCGGCACCCGAATCGCCTGATACCGCGGAAATCATACAGGCATTACAAACCCTGCCTGGTGTCAAAAATGCACATCACCTGCACATGTGGTGCTTAAGCGAGCATGAGATTGCCCTTGAGTGTCACCTGGAAACCAATCATCCCAAGGCAGCACAGGCGGCCGAAACACTTCTTAAAAACCGATTCGGGATTCGTCATTGCACGATACAAACAGAAAATCGCCTGCATTGTCCGTCATGCGACCTTTAAAGAAACGCCCGCGATAAGCGGGCGTTTCTTTTTCCTATCGACCATTGCCGGCGGCTTTTTGAAGCATTGCCGCCTTTGACGGATCACGCGTTACCTCATAAGCCTTTTTAAACTCCTCGGCCTGAATCATCCGAATACCGGCACTGTCTTTAATTAAATAAGCGCCCTTTTTATCCGCAATTTGCGGAGAACCCGTCGGTCCGCGGAATTTCGTTCCGGCAGGGACAAATACCGCCGAAACAGCTTCTTTATTTTTAACATAAGAACCTGCCTTACCCGGTTTGAAATCCTCTTTTTTCGGGGCATCCTTTAATCCCGCGGCAAAAGATAAATCCGAATCCCACAAATCTGCTTTACCCCCATCGTTGACAACATGTTTAGACAAGTAATCCACAAAAGCAGCAACCTCTTTAGTATCTTTCAACGCGTCCGGATGTTCTTTCAAATAAGCATCTATTTTTTCTTTCCGCCCCGGTGCATCATAACAAATCAGCACACCTTCGTTTTTCTTTAAAACCTGTTTTGAACCGTCTTTGGGGTTTTGAAAGGCGAACCCGTCTACTTCTTCTTCATACGGACCATTTGGTCCCCATTCGCCACGCATATGTTTTTCGGCACCCTGAAATCCATAAACGGGAATAATAATCCGTTTCATATCCGACGGTACGGCCTCAATCGCTTTACCCTTTTCAAATAAAACCTCGGCATCTTTTCCGCTTAATTCACCGGCAGCGGCACTTAATGTTTCTTTCATCATGGTTCTCTCCTTTTTACGTTAAACGCCATAAAGTTTATCTGTTACGGTTTTATTTTAGCATTGTTTTTGTAAAAAGTATACAAAAAAAGGTTTCCAAAAAAACGAATCGCTTTTAAAAAATTAAATACCGTCCCCAAAGAGCCCCCTCCCTGTTTTAAAAATTTTTTTATAAAATATATTACAGAAAAATACCTGCAAAATTTGTTGTTTTCATAAAATTTGACTGACTTTCGGCTTCTGTCTAAAAAAATTTTTTTAAAATTTGTTTTTATATTTTTTTAAAAATCACCTTGATTTATTTAAAAAAAGTCTTATTTTAAAAAGAAAAGAACCAGAAGGGGTGGGCGAATCCTTATTTGGTATATTTAAAAAAAGATTTTTTAATTATTCTTTAACTTTTACATAAGGAGCGAAACATGACTAAGTCAATTTTTACGCCGGAATATCAATTATTTTTAAAACTGCTGTTGCAAGGCCGCAAAAAAGCAGGCATGACACAAGTTCAGTTGGCAGCACAGCTGAAAAAACCTCAATCGTTTGTTTGCAAGTTTGAAAAAGGTGAAAGACGATTGGATATCATTGAATTTTTGGAAATTGCGCGCATCTTAAATATTGATGCGGGTGAAATAATTCAACGTCTGCAAAAATAAGGCTATTTGACCGAATCGCTTTCTTTCAAAACATACCCACGGCCCCAAACCGTGTGTATGTAATGTTGGCCGCCGGAAAGTTTTTCAATTTTGCGGCGGATTTTGCACAAAAAAACATCAATAATTTTCATTTCGGGCTCATCAATTCCCCCGTAAAGGTGGTTTAAAATCTGTTCTTTGCTTAAAACCCCCCCCTTACGCAAAGCCAGCAGTTCCATCAAAGCATATTCTTTGGCGGTTAAAGCAAGTTTTTGCCCCAAAACAGTTACGTTTTTTTGACTGAAATTGATTTCAAGCGCTCCGATTCGCACAACCGAATCGGGGTGTCCTTTAAATCGCCGCACAACGGCATCCACACGCGCTGTCAGCTCCCTCGGATCAAATGGAAAGATTAAATAATCATCTGCACCGGCATCAAAACACCGTAGTTTTTCTTCTAAATCATTATGGGTCGCCAACACAACCAACGGTACCGTTAAAGGCACCTGGCGAAGCGTTTTAATCATGTCGGAACAGATATCCCTCTCAAACAACGGTGACACAATAATTAAATCATAATCGTAAATACGGGCCAAATCAACAGCTTCCGGAATACAGTGAACCACATCAACCATCATTGCACGTCCTTTAAGTAAAACCGACGCTGTTGTTATCAGTGGCCGATCCGATTCAACAGATAGAATACGCATGCTGTTTCCCCTTGCAATCAATGAAAGATAATTAAAAATATCTTAATAAACAGGATAAGGCAAGAAAAAACGGCCCTTTCTTAAAAAAAAGAAAGAACCGTTTTTTTTAAACAACGCCGCGTTATACCCGAATTGAGAATGACACCTGCCCTTCACCCAATTCTTCGGTATGATCGGCCGCAGACAACATTTGAATTCGTGTCAAAGTCAATGCCAACACCTGATCTTGAATATAAGCGGCATGATCGGCCAATGCTTCGGCCGCCAAAGGTGAGTCAACGGCATAGTCAACAAAAATCCGATCCGATATGTTCAAATTCTTTTCTTTACGCAATGCTTGCACCATGCGAACAAAATCACGGGCAATCCCTTCTTTTTCAAGAGTCGGATCCACACGTGTATCCAACTGCACCACGGCTGTATTATCCGGCAATGCCGCACCGTTTACCCCCTCTTTTAAAATCAGGCGCAACTCAAATTCTTCGGCACTTAAAACCTGTCCGGCAATATCAAGCTGACCATCCGGCAATAACCGCCATTCATTCGCTTTACCGGCGGCCATAATGTCTTTCATAAATCGTCCTAACCGCTTGCCGATCAAGGGCGTTTTTAAATACAAATACGTATCCGCAACCGATGCCACGTCTTGTGTTAAAACAACGTCTTTAACATTTACCTCATCTTTCAGCAATTCCGTATAAACCGCTAAGTTCGGTGCTCTTTTACCCGCAACCGTCATACAAAACAACGGCAATCGGTTCCGTAACCGGTGTTCCTCACGAATCGCTTTAGCCGTTGAAGAAACCTGACGAATCAAATCCATATCGGCCATCAATTCAGAGGCATCCGCAAAAATTGTTTCGTCCGGGTAATCCGTTAAATGAACCGATTCTTCCCCTGTCAAAGAGCGATAGACAAATTCGCTGAACATCGGCATCAAGGGGGCCATCAATTGTGCCACTGTGACCAAAACGGTATAAAGCACATCAAAGGCTTCCTGCTGTGTTCCATCCCAAAACCGCGCCCGTGACCGACGAATATACCAATTGTTTAAAATATCCAAAAATTCGGCACAGGAGGCACAGGCCTGCGGCATATCATACGCCGTTAAATCCGCTTTGACAGAAATAATTAACTGCCTTAATTTTGATAAAATATATTGATCCAATACATTTTCGGCCCGAACACAACGATTCGCTTTTATGCTTTCCGCATTTGCATATAAACAAAAGAAATAAAAGGCATTCCAAAACGGCATCAACGCTTTACGGGCAGCCTTGGCGACTTCTTTCCCCTCTTTATCAACGGCAACCGTGCCGCCTTTAACAGCAGATGAAGAAATCAAAAACCAGCGCAAGGCATCTGATCCCATGGTTTCCAAAACCGCATACGGATCCGGATAGTTTTTCAGCTTTTTGGACAACTTGACTCCCCCCTCGGCCATCAACAGCCCCGTTGCCAAACAGGTTTTATACGCCGGTTTATGATGCAAAGCCGCCCCTAACACATGCAATGAATAAAACCACCCGCGCGTTTGATCAATTCCTTCTACAATAAAATCGGCCGGAAAATGCGATTCAAACCATTCTTTGCGCTCAAAGGGATAATGCACCTGGCCTTCGGGCATAGAACCTGATTCAAACCAGCAATCCAAGACATCCGATACCCGCCGCATCATGGTTTGACCGCTGGGATCATCCGGATTAGGATACACCACATCATCAATCATCGGGCGGTGTAAATCCGTCACGTCAAAGCCCGTTTTTTCCTTAATTTCGGCAAGAGAGCCAAACACATCAATCCGTGGGAATTTCGGGTTATCCGACTTCCAAACAGGCAAAGGCGCCCCCCAAAACCGGTTACGCGAAATGGACCAATCCGGGGCTGTTTCAAGTCCTTTACCAAAACGCCCCTCTTTAATATGTTCAGGTGTCCAGGTAATTTGCTGATTTAAAGCAATCAATTCGTCCTTAAAGGCTGTAACACGCACAAACCAACCGGACATTGCCTTGTAAATCAAGGGCGTATCCGTCCGCCAGCAATACGGATAACTGTGGACGATTTGCTCTTTCTTCACAAGCTTACGGTTTTGCTTCAACCACACCATAATCGGCTCGTTCGTCTCAAACACCTGCATCCCCTGATAATCGGGAACATCGGACGTAAAACATCCGGCTTCATCTACCGGACAAACGACCGGAAAAGCCGGATCCAATGCCCGACACACCTCAAAGTCATCCTGACCGAATCCCGGCGCAATATGCACCAATCCTGTTCCATCCTCAACCGACACAAAGGTGCCCGATAAAACCTTAAAACATCCCTTGTCTTTCATATGACTGAAATACGGGAACATTGATTCATAAGACAAACCAACCAACTCGGCTCCTTTTAAAGTGCCGACCCGTGTGGCATTTTGAAGCTGTTGTTTATACCGGGGCAACAACGCCTCGGCCAAAACGTATTTTTCATCCCCTTCCTGCATCACGGCATAATCAATATCTTGACCGACCGCAATCATTAAATTTGACGGTAACGTCCACGGTGTTGTTGTCCAAACCAATAAATTCAAACCGTTTTCTAACCGAAACAAAACCGTGATAGCCGTATCGGTTTTATCACGATAAGCCTGATTCACTTCAAAATTTGATACCGGTGTTTGTGCGGCCCAAGAATATGGTTGAACGCGATAATCCTCATAAATCAATCCTTTGTCATACAAACATTTAAAGTTGTGAATGACCGATTCCATAAAGGGTAAATCCATCGTCTTGTAATCATGGGAAAAGTCAACCCAACGACCGATTCGGCGGAACATATCCGTCCAAATACCGGCATATTTCAACACATCTTTGCGGCAAAAAGCATTAAATTTTTCAATGCCGAATGCTTCAATTGCTTTACGTCCCGATACACCCAGCTCTTTTTCGGCAGCCATTTCGGCCGGCAGCCCATGGCAATCCCATCCCAATCGCCGTTCAACACGCTTACCCGACATGGTTTGAAACCGTGCAATCGTGTCCTTAACATACGAAATCATGATATGGCCGTAATGCGGCAACCCGTTGGCAAACGGCGGACCGTCATAAAAAACAAATTCTTCGGCCGTCCGTCTGTTTTCAACGGAACGTTCAAATGTTTTTTGTTCTTCCCAAGAACGAATAACCTCATGCTCCATCTGTGGGAAATCAATTTTAGCCTGTAAATCCGGGTAATGCTTCACTGTATTTTTCATAAGTTCCTCTTATAAGGTTAAATCCGTTATTCAATATGACAAAAAATCTTTTTTAAATCAAGCTTGTTGTTGTAAAATGGCGCTTTCACCCAATATTTTTGCAACAGGGGCATAGCTTTTGCGGTGATGGGGTGTCACACCGTAAGCATGTAAAGCCCGCATATGTGCCGGTGTTCCGTAACCGGCATTTTTATCCCATCCATAGGCCGGATATCGGGCTGCCAATTCACACATAATCCGATCGCGGGTCACTTTGGCAATAACAGAGGCCGCCGCGATAGAAAGCGACTTTGCATCCCCTCCGATGACCGTTTGACACGGCATCGTCCAATTTTTAGGCGCTCTGTTCCCGTCAATCAACACCGCTGCAGGTATATGTCCTTTTCCTCGAACATCATCCAACGCCCGGGACATGGCTAAAAACGTTGCCTGCAAAATATTATATGCATCTATTTCGGCCGCCGACGCCTGCCCGACACCGATAAGAGCAGATGACGCATATATTAAATCAAATAATTTTTCCCGTCGTTTGGCGGTCAGTTTTTTAGAATCATCAACCGTTTGGCGGATTTCATCGGGAATATTTAAGTCGGGCCAACACACACATGCCGCAACAACCGGCCCGCACCAAGGACCCCGACCGGCCTCATCCACTCCGAAAATCAAGCCGTTTGCCCCCATTTGGCGCTCATACATAAAATCCGGCATACAACGTTCTCCCTTATGCGGCTATGACTTATATCCCAACCGCTCACAAACGTGTTCATACGGCATCACATCACGAACAGGGCCCAATACGGCCAATGTCGGCCGTGTTTTTAAAATACGTCGGGAAATATCAACAACATCGGCAACCGTTGTTGATTCAATTTTACCCAAAATTTCCTCTTTCGGAACAAGACGCCCTTTAAATACCAAATCCAATGCATTGCTTTCCGCATGGGCCGCCCTGTTTTCAAGGCGCATTAACACGCGCGACTTTAATTGCGCTTTGGCACGGGCCAATTCCTCTTCATCAACATGATCCGTCATACCGATAATCACATCACACAAAACGGGCATTAACTCAACAACCTCTTTTTCTCCGGTGCCGGCATAAACGGACAAAATACCCGTATCCAACTCACCCGAATTATGGGCATAAACAGAATAAACAAGACCGCGTTTTTCGCGAATTTCCTGAAACAGGCGTGAGGACATTCCCCCACCTAAAACCGTTGCTGCCAATGCAGCCGGATAATAGGCCGAATCTTCATAAGCGCACCCTTCAAACCCCAGAACCAAATTCACCTGTTCATGCGGCTTTAGCACACGTGACTCACCCCCAACATATCGGGCCGGTTCAAACCCTGTATCCTTGTGTGTTGATATCCGTGTGAACAAGCGCTCACAATGTTCCGCAAACATATCATGCGAAACGGCACCCGATGCGCTGATAATGATCCGATCGGCCGTATAGCGCCGATGCATATAACCGGATAATTGTTCCGATGAAATACCGCGAACGGTCTGAGCCGTTCCCAAAATCGGCCGACCCAAGGCCTGATTCGGAAAAGCTGTCATTGAAAAATGATCATAAATCAATTCATCCGGCGTATCATTTTGCATATTGATTTCCTGAACAATAACGCCTTTTTCACGGGCCAACTCATCCGGAAACATTTGAGAATCCTGTAAAATATCGGCTAAAATTTCAAGCCCCAGGGCTTGATCCTCTTTCAACAATCGCACATAATACGCCGTTACATCTTTCCCCGTATAGGCATTCATCACCCCGCCGACATTTTCAACATCACGCGAAATTTGTATGGCTGACCGCGTTGACGTTCCTTTAAAAGCCATATGCTCCAACATATGCGAAATACCCCCGACATCGGGCGTTTCATATCGCGCCCCAATGCCGACCCAAACGCCCAAAGAGACCGTGTCAAGGGTTTGATCGGCATCCGTTACAACACGAATGCCGTTTGATAAAAGACTTTGACGAATCATTTTAATCCCCTAAATAAAGGATATTTAAAACATTGTTCCAAAACTTGGCCTTGCGATCCCCCGCATCACGCGACGCTTCAATCTCGTCACTGGTAACGGCCGGCGTTAAAATACCGCGGTACGTATACGGATTTTGATAGGGAACAACCCGCGTCCTGTTTTCAATAAATTCAGCTTGAACAATACCGTCATTATAAACGGGCATATATTCCACAGACATCGGCGCCACTTCAACGGGCATTAAAACCGAATCGGGTTCGCGTGTAATGGTTTCGGATACTTTTTTGCCGTTCACAAATTTTTCTTCCTTAACCGTATAGGTCCGCACCGGGGCAATCAAATCAGGTGCCGTATCTTTATGCATAGCGGCCGGCGATACTTCGGCCGGCATACGATGCGGTGCCATAATATCCGTTGTATCCGGCATCTGCATCCGCTCGGTAAAGCGCATCAGCATATAACCGGTCTTACCGCCACGGAACACTTCCCCCACTCCAATGGTATAATAAGCACCTAATACACCGTAATCAAAATCGACATAATCAATATGATAATTCATATTAAACTTTGTCGTTCCCGATGCCGTCAAATCACACCCAAATTCGGGCACGCTTAATAAAACCTTATCCACAAACGGAACACTCAACCGTGCTGCGGCGGCCTGACACCGCGGCTTTGTTTGATTAACAAACACTTTAAAATCCAAGATCAGGTTTAAATGCAAATTATCCTCAAGCTTGGCATCCACAATCGTCGCTGCCGGAATACGCGTGCGTGTCGGCACAATTCGGGAATCGGCCGGCATTTCCAAAGCATTATTGTAACAAACCCGTGCCGTAGGATCGGCATCACACAATAAAACGGCTTTTCCGCTGTTTTTTTCAAATAAATTTTCCAGCTTATTAAACAAAAACTCGCGTGTCATGGAATATTCGGCCAAAGCACACTGATGTGCCCGACAAACCAGCACCGATGACTTCGGCGTTTGAACCCGCGCGTCAGCCGATGTTCCTGCCAACAGGGCAACGGCACCTAAAAAAAGCAAAATGTGTGATTTCATAAATCCATCCTGTCAAATATTAAAAATAATATGTTCTTTTAACCACATTTTTAATGAAAATGCAATGCCTATCTGTCTTTTTTTCACTTTTTATCCGTCAAAAGAAACGCCCGACAGGCCAACGCAGCCAACGCCGCCGTTTCGGCGCGTAAAATTGTTTGACCTAAATGGCAAAAAACACCGTTTTTCACAGCGGCAAACCGTTTTATTTCATCCGGCGTCCATCCTCCTTCAGGACCAATAACAAAACATGCTTTTTCGGGCGTAAAACAAGAACCGTTTGTTTGCCCCCGCTCGGTTAAAAAAATAAGTGTTTCATCCGATGCAACCGTCTTTAAAAAATCATCCGTCGTGATTGGGGCATCTACACGCGGCACGCATAGACGTTCGCATTGCTCGGCTGCTTCACGCACAATCAAACGGGCGCGCTCTAAATTAAATTGACGCACAACGGTGTGCCGCGTAATCAGCGGCTGAATCCGTGTAACACCCAGTTCTGTTGCCTTTTGCAACACCAAATCCATCGGTTCTTTTTTGATCAATGCAGGACATAACACCGTTACAGGCAATGCGGTCTGTGCCCGTGTCCGGTAACCGACCGCCAACATAAATCGCTTTTTATCCAATTGCGAAACAACAGCCGCCCATTCACCGTCCTGACCGTTAAACAGCAATACCTGCTCCCCGACATCGCATCGCATGACATTTTTTAAATAGTGAATTTGCTTTTCATCCGGCACAACCGCCGCCCCCGCATACAACCGGCTTTCAACAAACAATCTGATCATTCGCGGCCCTTTCATTTTAACCGTATTTTTATATAACACCTTTTAAAAGGACTGTGTCAAGCTTTTTAATTAATGCCGTTTTATCCACTGAATTTTATTCGTTAAATTTAAGGCATACAAGCGTCAAATCATCTGTCGGAGGGGGTGGTGAAACCGTAAAAAAGCGTTTAACAACATCATCTAAAAACCACCGAACAGAAGAAGAAACCAACTTAAACGACGGTCGCATCATTCGCACAAACCAAGCATAAGACAACCGCCGTCCCGAACGGGTTTTTCCTTCAATCGCTGCATCACTGAACAAAATCAAAAAATCACCCGGCTGAAAAGCATGTGTTTGATTTTCATAAACAGGATGCGTTTGAATCCCCAACGGAACCCCGCGCGCCTTTAAATAAACCTCCCGCCCCTGATGCATCAAAATCGGCGGCACCGATCCGGCCCCGGCATACGTGATCGTTTGTGCGGCAACATCAATCACCCCGCAAAAAAATGTCGTGAACTGCCCGCGCGGCAACAAATCATACAATCGTTCATTTAAAAACCGCAGCAACTCGGCAGGATCAGACGCTAAAGATATATCAATTCCTTTTGTTAAAGTATGCAGTCGGAACGTATTTAATGCGGCGGACATACCATGTCCGGAAAAATCACTGACATAAAAACAAAGGCGATTCTTGGAAAGTTTAAAAATTTGCCAAAAATCACCTCCCAAAACGGATGATGGCACAAAATAATGTGCGATTTCAAGATGATATTCTTTTTTTAATGCATTTAAAAAAGGAACACTCGGTAATAACCCGACTTGCATTTGTTGGGCAGCATATTGTTCATTTTTAATGTTGCTTAACTGTGTTTGCAGGTTTTTAATCAACAATTTATTTTGCAAATGAACACCGACACGAGTCAAAAATTCGGCCGGCACAATCGGTTTTTCAATAAAATCCACCGCACCGGCAATCAACACCTCGCGCCGAACACGCGGTGCCGCGGCCGGAATTTTTGCCAAAACGGGAATATCGGTGCCGTCCGGATCCGCTTTTAAATGTTCCAGTAAGCGCACCCCGGGATCCTCGGTTTTTAATACATCCAAAATAACTAAATCCGGATTAAATTGCAAAATATCTCGGACTTTTGCAAAATCCGTATCCCCTGTTTTGATAAACGTCACCCCCATGGATTTTAACAACTGCGTGACAAGCTGCACCCGAACGGGATTTTTTTTGGCAACAAAAACACGGGCCCTTGAAAAATCCGGTCGGTGCGGCATCAGATACGGTTTACCACCGGACGTTAAAAAAGAACGCTTGTCCGTGCGTCGGAAAGACAGTGTGATTTCCCGACCGTAATCCGAAACCGTACAGGCATCCGCTACGTCGGCAATGATTTTAAGCCCGCGCCCCGAGGCCGCATAAAGTTCCGACCGTGCCCGTGCCGTGGGGGTGACACAATAACCGACTCCTTCGTCTTGAATTTTAATTTCCAACAAATTGTCGGTCCATTGGGCACGAATGCGTACAGACTTTTGCGCGAACGTTGGGTCGTTCAACCGAACTGTCAGCATACGGGCATATTTAAAAAAATGCTTACCATCCCGTCTGAGTGAACTGGACAATCGCAAATTTCCGTGAATGAGTGCATTAACAAGCGATTCATGCACAACCATACGAATGGCATCAAAATCCGCCGCCGAAAAATTCAACCGATCGGCCAATGCACGTGTAAAAATAAAGGCAATATCGGCCGTATAAAGTGCTTGCCCCGTTAATAATAAACTTAAAGATGGTACCAGTGCCGCCCGGCGTTCATTTTGAAAAAAACACGCCACGGATGCATCCGATGCCATTGTGTCAATAACACCTTTTAACGGTAAACGTAACTGTTCGCAAAGACCTTCCTGATCCGTCCGTGCCGTTAACGCATAACAATTTTTCGGCCACGGTCGGGGCGGACGCATTGTCCACACGGGATTATCACGACTTGGCCACGGAATCAAGCGAAACCGGTTTGCAAGCTGAATCAACCGAATATCCGACGGATAATCGGTCGTAATATAATATCGGCGCATACCCCCTCCTTGGTCGTTATATAGTCCTTTGTCTTATATAGGGTAAAAGCAAAGTAAAATCAAAAAAACAGGTTAAAAAGGTTTTTTAAAGCCGGAATATTCGGCTTGCTTTTTTTAAAAAAATATTGTATAAAGAAGCGGTTATTTAACCCGGCAAACAGGGGTGTTTGCCATTCAGGAGAAAAAAATGAAAAAACTTAATTCAATCATTCTTTCCGGGCAGGAAGTTATCCCGCTGATTGAGGGCGGCAAAGGGATTGCCGTTTCCGACGGAAAATCATCCGGTGCGTGGGCCAAGGCGGGGGCCGTGGGCACACTTTCCGGCGTTTTTGCCGATATTGTTGACGACAAAGGACATATCGTCCCAAAAGTCTATACGCGCCGCTCACGCGCCGAAAGGCACAACGAGTTGATTGAAATGTCAATTAAAGGCGGCATTTCACAAGCTCGGATCGCCCATGAAATTGCCGGCGGCAACGGCCGAATTCACATGAATGTGTTATGGGAAATGGGCGGCAGTATTCCCATTTTGGAAGGGGTCATGGATTCATGCGAAGCGTGGGTCAAAACCTTAAAAGAAAAAACACCCGAAAAATACCAGGATAAAATTGCCGCCGTCGGCGAAAAAGTGCAACAAACTTTGGGGACGTTGCGGTTTCAGTACCAAAAACGTTTAAATGATACCGTACCGGTCGTTGACGGGATGTTGGGGGAAGTTAAAAATTTAATTCACGGTATCACCTGCGGGGCCGGCATGCCCTATAAATTAGCCGAAATCGCTTCAAAATTCGGTATATACTATTACCCGATCGTTTCATCGGCACGGGCATTCAGGGCGCTATGGTTACGCTCATATAAAAACTGCCCCGAATATTTGGGGGGTGTGGTTTACGAAGATCCGTGGTTAGCCGGCGGTCATAACGGTTTATCCAATTCCGAAGATCCGACAAAACCCGAACGCCCCTATGAACGTCTGATTGCGTTACGCCGTCAGATGCGTGATTTTAAATTAGATAATGTTCCCATTATTTTGGCCGGCGGCGTGTGGAATTTAAGCGAATTTGAAGATTATATTGATAATCCCGACATCGGACCTTTGGCATTTCAATTGGGCACGCGACCTTTACTGACACAGGAAAGTCCGGTTGCCAAAGCGTGGCAAGGGTGTTTGCGCAGCCTTAAAAAAGGGGATGTGGTGCTGCAACAATTTTCTCCGACAGGCTTTTATTCCTCTGCTGTTCGGAACAAGTTTTTGCAAAATTTGTTTGACCGTAAAGATACGGAAATGCCCTATAAGGAAGCACCTGAAGGAATTTTTGTGCATCCGTATCAATTGGGAACACATACGGTTTATTTAACGGCACATGATAAAAAACGCACCGCCGAATATGCCCAAAACGGCAAACCCGTTGCCCTACGCACACCGGATTCATCCTTAATCTTTGTTTCAAAAGAAGAAGAAGCAAAAATTAAAGCCGATCGGGCAGATTGCGTCGGTTGTCTCTCCGCTTGTGCCTTTTCGGGTTGGTCTCAGGCAACGGGTCATTTAGACCGCTTACCCGATTCGCGATCATTTTGCATCACGAAAACATTAACGGCTATTGCCCATGGAGAAAGCATTGATAACAACCTGATGTTCGCAGGTCATGCCGCCTATCGGTTCGGAACGGATCCCATGTATAAAAACGGATACATCCCGACGGTTGCGGAATTGATTGATGCCTTATTGAAAGGAAAATAATTTTTAAACATTATAAAAAGGCGACTGACATAAGTCGCCTTTTTTTATGATAATATTCCAACAGAATAATTTTTTACTTTTCCCTTTTTTATAAATACTTCAGCAATAAAAACCCACCGATTAACAACGCAAAAAACAACACCGATAACCATCCCAAGTTTTTTTCAATAAAGGCTTTCATCGGCACTCCGAATTTCCACAATAACCATGCTACCAAATAAAACCGCATGCCACGTGCAATGACAGAGGCAATAACAAAAACCCAAAAATTCAAATGCGTGACACCGCTGGCAATTGTGACAATTTTATACGGAAACGGTGTCAATCCCGCGCCGAATACAATCCAAGCACCCCATTCGTTATAATACGAACAAAATGTTTCAAACTGTTGTGTATAATGGTAAAAATTTAAAATTTTAATACCGATTGAATCGTATAAAAACCAACCGATAGCATACCCGAAAACACCCCCCAACACACTGGAAACAGTTGTGTAAAGGGCTATTTTAAATGCTTCATTCCGCCGCGCTAATACCAACGGAATTAAAAAAACATCCGGTGGAATCGGGAAAAAAGAGCTTTCTATGAACGATACGGCACACAAAATCATCAATCCGTTAGGGTGCGCTGCAATATTCATAGCCCAATCATACATTTTTCTGATATAATCACGTCCCATTTTCAACATTTATTTTGACTTTCGCGCTGATTTTCCCTATTCTTATAATGAAAAGCAGTTTAACTTTTTTTTAAAGGAAAAGCAATGAAAAAATTTTCATCAGTTTTACTTTTATGCGGGGCATTGGCCGCATGCGGCATCGGCGATACGAATACAACTTACGAACGTTCGGAAATCGGTGCGCAAGCCTATGTTGAATATGGAACCATTGTCCAAATGAATCCGGTTAAAACCGCCGGAACAAGCACCGTCGGCACGCTGGCCGGAGCCGGTGCCGGTGCTGCGGCAGGTTCTATGATCGGCGGAAACACGGCGGTCAACATCATCGGCGGCATTGGTGGTGCTTTAGTCGGCGGCATGGTCGGTTCGGCAGCAGAAAAAAATCTGACATCTGACACGGCTTATGAATTTCTTATCCGCAAACAAAACGGCTCAATGGTGTCAATCGTCCAATCAAATGAATTGGGTTTAAGACCGGGTGAAAACGTCATTTTAAGCACTTTATACGGCACAACCCGTATTCGGGCCCGGGCAGGAAATTTAAATTAAAAAAAACACCTCTATTTACCATTACAAAAACCCCCGCTGAAAATATCCCGCGGAGGTTTTGCCAAAACCGGCTGTTTGTTCTTACTGCAAAACCAGGTTTGTGGCACAGGTTTTGCCGTTTTCTTCTTTCAAATCATAGGAAATGGGTTGTTCTTCTCGCAACGCATTTAAATTTGATGCGCGCACGGCCGTGATATGCACGAACACGTCTTTTCCCCCTTCATTCGGTGTAATAAATCCGAATCCCTTTTTAAAATTAAACCACTTCACTTTACCGGAATACATAAAAAAACTCCTTTATAAAAATACCTTATCATCGGCAACGATTTGATGTGTTAGCCTGACGCGGCACACAAAACAAGAGCTATTTTCCGTATTGAATACGCTTATCAGATAAATCCTGCTCTGCCTTGTTCGTTACAACATCAAAGACCTTTTTTATATAAGCTTTTTTGCACCAAAATACAAGGTAAAAAAATGAAAAACCGTGCGTTATTTAGAATCTGCCCTTATTTAATGCACACTTTGCGCATTAAAATCGTTTTGCAACGCCACCATCAAAGCTGCCTCACGCGTGGCCGTATAAGCGATTTGTTCGCCATCGGGATTATAAATGGACCAAACATTTTCATCATTGATTTGTTCACGCTTGATATACACGGCCGCTGTATCTCCCAAAAAAACCGTTGGTGCATCGGGCAGCAGGGATTGCTTCCTTTTATTTTTTTGCATGCGTCTTCCCCTTTGTCTGAACAGGTGATACTTTATTTGAATGGGCACGGATATTGATGGTTTGTGCCTGTGGCCGGCGTTGCGGCCGTTTTAAATCAACATGCAACAACCCATTTTCAAGCTGTGCCCCCAAAACAGTCATACCATCGGCTAACACAAATGATTTTACAAAACTGCGTCCCGCAATCCCTTTATACAAATAACACCGCTCTTCGGCCGATTCTTGCCGCCCGCGAATGGTCAGTTGACTTTCTTCAAACGTCACGCTTAAATCATTCTCACTATATCCGGCAACCGCCAACGTGATACGCACATCTTTATTTTCCAACTGCTCAACATTATAGGGGGGAAACCCTTCGGCATTTTTGGAAATACGGCTTAAAATTTCCTCAAGGGCATCAAATCCAACCATAAACGGCGGATTAAAGGGTGTATTCGCGGTCATGCGTCTCCCCCTCTTTTAATTTTTGACTTAACACGGCAATATCTGTTTTCATTTGGGTATCCCGTGTCATCAGCCCCTCAATCGTTTTCACGGCGTGCATAACGGTTGTATGATCACGCCCGAAAAAGGCCGCAATATCCGGCAGGGATAAAGACGTCAGTGTCTTTGCTAAATACATGGCGATTTGGCGCGGACGGGCGATTCGCCGATCACGCCGTGTTGATTTCAAATCATTCAGCGACACCCCGAAATAACGGGCGGTCATTTGTTGAATATCCGGCACCTGCACCGGTTTATCATAGGCATTTAAAATATCCCGCAATACGGTTCGTGTCGTTTCAATGCTTACCGCACCGCCGATCAATTCGGCATGCGCTACAATACGTTTCAACGCGCCTTCCAACTCCCGCACATTGGACGTAATTGTCTTGGCCATAAAATCCAACACATTTTCGGGAACAGCAATCGGCATACGCGCCGCCTTTTCCTGCAATATACCCAAGCGTAGCTCATACGACGTCGGATGAATCCCGACCACAAGACCTTGCGCGATTCGCGTTTTTAAACGATCCTCAATCCCTTGTAAATCCAATGGTGACGAATCGGATGACAAGATAATTTTTTTACCGCGCGCGATTAAATCATTAAAGGTATGAAAAAACTCTTCCTGCGTCGCTTTTTTACCGATAATAAACTGAATATCGTCAATCATCAAAACATCAACCGACCGAAACAAATCACGAAACGAATCGGTTGTATTGGATCGCAGTGACTTAATAAACCGATGAAAAAACTGCTCGGACGATAAATACAAAACACTTTTTTCGGGCGACAACCGCTTGATTTGCCACGCGATGGCATGCATCAAATGCGTTTTTCCCAATCCGACAGAACTATGCAAATAAAGAGGATTAAAGGTAACAGAAGTATCCTCGGCCACTTTACGGGCGGCCGCATAAGCAAACTGATTCGGCTGCCCCACAACAAATGATTCAAACGTATGGGTCGGATCCAAAAGTGACACCATATCCTCATCCGACGCACCCGATTCAGCCAAAATCGGTAAAGAAGGAACAACCTCCGGTGGAACGGGATGAGACGAATCGGCCAATTCCGGACGATGCAACTGAAACGTTAAACCGCCAACTGCCGGATTACGATCCCGCCACAGTGATAAAATTTGATCCGCATAATTCTGCTTAACCAATTCATGAATACAGGGCGAGGGAACAAACAACGTCACTTTGTTGTTTTCCATTCGGTCCGGCACGATTTTTTTCAGCCACCTGAGCGCGATTTTATCACCTAACTCTTGCCGCAGCTGACCGTAAACAGCCTCCCATTGCCCCTGTAACGCTTCTTGAGAACAATCTGACATGACTCCAACCACAAAAATTTTTGATAACGAGAATAGGTCTATTGTAAAAATTCTTTTCAAAAAAGGCAACCGAATTTTTTTCCGAAAGACAAATATTTTTCTTGACGCAAGATATGGATAGTGTGATTCAATATCTGCCTTATACAGGAACTTTTCTGTCAACTAACTTTTCAAAAAGAAAATCTTTTTCCAACAAAAACTCATTTTAAGAAATCAAGCTGAATTTTTATCATTTTTTTCGTTACAATAAATCGCTTTGATACCAACGAACATACTATTCTGATAAAAAACCGATGTTATCCCAACCCATGATATTATTCGTCCCGTTTGTTCCCAAAACTGTTTCAATTGATATTAAAAACCAATAAAGCCTTGGCAGACAATCTTGACAAAGCACGGTAATTTTCTTAAACTATCGGTATGCATAACAACACGCCGCATATAACTTGCACACGCGACGCGGCGCACAAAAAAATACTTGTGACGCTGTCAGGATGTTTTTGTCGTTTTGATGATCAAAATCAAAAACAAGCGCTGCATCAAATGGTCACGGATAATCCCCATAACACAATCATCGTGCATTCTGACCACTTGGAATCATGGGATTCATCCTTGGTTATTGTTTTAACAAGCCTTATTCAAACAGCGCAACAGCAAAAGGTAAAGCTTGATTTATCCAGGTTACCGAAAGATTTAAACGCCTTATTGACATTGGTCTTTGCCGTCAACCGTCATCCCCCGACAGCAAAAATAATACAATCTGATTTTTTAACCCGCTTGGGGAAGGCCGGTATCAATTGTTATCAAAGCACCCGTCAAGGATTAAATTTTATCACGGACACACTGGTGTCATTCGGACGAATGATGACGGGACGTGTGGTATCACGCCCCATTGATTTTTGGTTCGCATTGGAAGACAGCGGCCCCAAGGCTGTGGGAATTGTTGCGCTTATCAGTTTTATGGTCGGCCTGATTTTAGCATTCGTCGGTGCCATTCAGTTACAAACATTCGGCGCTCAGATTTATGTTGCCTCATTGGTAACCATTGCCATGACCCGAATCATGGGTGCCATTATGTGCGGCGTTATCATGGCTGGACGGACAGGCGCCTCCTATGCCGCCGCCATCGGCACCATGCAGGTAAATGAAGAATTGGATGCGTTAAAAACCATGGGCATTCCCATCACCGACTTTTTGGTATTACCGCGTTTCGTAGCGCTAATCGTGACCATGCCTTTATTGACCTTGCTGGCCGACTTTGCCGGGATGTTGGGCGGGGCCTTTGTCGGCATCAGCATGTTGGATATTGCGCCTCAGGAATATTTAAAATATTCCGTCAACGCATTCAATATCACGAATTTTTTAGTCGGCATTTTTCATGGATTTGTGTTCGGTATCGTTATTGCCCTGTGCGGGTGTTATTATGGCGCAACGGCCGGCCGAACGGCTGACAGTGTCGGTGTCGCCGCCACAAAAGCTGTTGTATCGGCGATTGTGTGGATGATTGTTTTAACCGGTATTATTACCGTTATTTTTAAGGTGATCGGCATATGACAGACAATAAAATCACGGTTAAAAATTTAAGCGTCGGATACGGATCATTTGTTTTGTTAAAAAACATCTCGTTTGACGTTAAACGCGGTTCTGTTTTTATCATCATGGGGGGCAGCGGCTGCGGCAAAAGTTCTTTGCTGCGCGTGCTGACGGGATTAAATGCACCGCTTGGCGGATCGGTTTGGATTGACGGCAAGAATTTAACCACCGCACCGGAAGCGGAAAAAAATGCCCTGATGCGCCGTGGCGGTATTTTATATCAAAGCGGGGCATTGTTTTCCTCTATGACATTGGCCGAAAACATTGCTCTGCCGCTGCAGCAATATACAGATTATTCCCCTGCTGCCGTCAAAGAGTTGGTTTCATTAAAATTAAACCTGGTGGGATTGGCCGGTTTTGAAGATTTTTATCCCGCTGAAATCAGCGGCGGCATGAAAAAGCGTGCCGGACTGGCCCGCGCTTTGGCGTTGGATCCCGATATCGTTTATTTTGATGAACCGTCCGCCGGATTGGATCCCATCAGTTCAAAACACTTGGATGATTTAATTTTAAATATTTCCGAAACATTGGGCACCACCATTGTCATTGTGACCCACGAATTGGCATCTATTTTTTCCATTGGCACAGACTCTATTTTTTTGGATGCAGATGCCCATGGTATCACGGCCCGCGGCAATCCTAAAGAGCTTTTGAAAAATCCGCCGAATAAAATCGTTTTTGACTTTTTAACCCGAGGAGATCCCCATGCGCAAAAACCCGAATGAAAAAATGATCGGCCTGTTTTTACTGATCGGCCTGATTGCTTTCTTTGGTATTACCGGCAAATTTATGGCTGATAAGATTATTTCTCAAGATGACGAACAAGTTGTCATGTATTTTGACGAATCTGTTAAAGGGTTAAGCGTTGGTTCCCCTGTCGTGTTCAAAGGCGTTGAAATCGGGAAAGTATCAAAAATAGAGCTGCGCGCCGCATTGGACAGCATGGATTTCAGTATTCCCGTTTATGCCCGCATGTTACCAAACCAAGATATCAACCCTTGGTATAAAAGTTACGAGTTCCGCAAAAAATCATTGGATCATTTTATTGAAAAAGGCTTGCGTGCCCGCCTGGCAACACAAAGCTATTTAACGGGTCAATTGATGGTTGAATTGGAAATCATCCCCAAAGCCCCCATTGTCTTACGTCATAAAAAGCAAGGAAACGTGTTGGAAATTCCAACGGTTTTATCTCCGATCGGCGAATTGTCAAAAGACGTTAAAAACCTGCCCTTAAAACAAATTACGGAACGTATTAATACAATTTTGGGCGATTTGGAACGGCAACTTCCTCAAATTTTACCGCATTTCGCGGCCATGTCCCAAAAAATGGACCGCCTTGTCAGCAAAAACGGTCCGGCCTTGACAGATGTTCTGACAAACCTGAATAAAACACTTTACGACATCTCAAATGCCGCAAAATCATTTAAAAACGTGGCTGATTATTTGGAACGGCATCCCGAATCCCTGATTCGCGGTAAGAAAGGATATTAAAATGAAAAAAATTATTTTTCTGATACTGTGTATTTTCTTAAGCGGTTGTTTCGGCACAAGCAAACCGGCTGATTTTTACGTGTTACAACCCCAAACACGCCTTTCCCCCATTCAAACGACCCATTTTAATATCGGTGTTGAAGCCGTGGAACTGCCAACCTATCTTGACCGACCGCAAATCGTGTGGCAAAAAGATGATTCCAGTGAATTGAAAGTGTCCGAATTAAACCGGTGGGGCGAACCTTTATCCGAGATGATTCAACGCACCCTTACCGGTGACCTGGCCCGATTATTACCCAACGCATTCATCAAACCCAAAACATTCAGCCGCGATGGCTTTAATCGTATTATTTTGGTTGAAATTGATCGTTTTGATGCCATTGAAGGGAAAGAAGCCTTTTTAAGCGCTTGGTGGTCCGTTTCAAATGCCGAGGGCGCAACACTGATGCAGGACAAAACCGTTTTAAGCGCCCCGACAACAGGAACTTATGAAAATTATGCGCGTGTGCAAAGCGACCTGATCGCACAATTGGCCGAACAAATCGCAAAAAAAATAAAATAGCTCCCACAGGTATTGCCTTTTTCGCGCACCCGCCTTATGTAACAAGTAAGGGGGCCATATGAAGATACGTGATATTTTGGAAATAACCGAAACGATTTTAACAATCCTTGTATCACTGACAGCGTTAAGCGGCACTTTTATCGCTTATAAAAACGGTTTTTTCCATAAACTGAAACACGTAGTTGACCATTACCACGAAGTCGCTTTAAAAGCCGAAAGCGACCTTCAAAAAGAACCGCTTTTTAAAATTATCCCCCTTAAAAAGCAGGATAAATAAGCCCGTCACTTCGCCTGTTCTATTGCGGCAAAATGCAAGCCCCGTCTTCTACCAAGCGATTGGGACACGATTTACAGCTGTCCACCTCGTCATCGGTTATGACGGCAGGGGCTTCAAGCGTGGTGCAAGGATAACAATAATCCCCCGCAAAAAAACGCCGGGTCGTATTACAGGAACGACACATATCACGATGCCCCTGCGTATCACCGATTTCAACGGGATCCACCAAATCACATGACATACAAAACTTATAATTCGTTGTGTTTCGCCGCCGAAATTCACTGCCTTTCGTGCATGAATCGGGAGTCATACATAGTGGGGTATTACCGTCTGACGGCCTCACAACATAATTGCCACATGCCTCACAATACGTCCGACTGACATCTGTATGACCACCACCCGGCGTATACCCTTCGTGATAACCGCCACAGGAATAACAACTGTAATTATTGCCTGTATATCCGATTGAATGGGTTTTAAGCGTGCAGGCTTCCATACATGTGCCCCCTGTTTCTTCATTACCGTAATTACCAACCCACAACCGCTTGGGTGTTTGGCACAAATCACATTGGGCTTTGGTCGCTTTAAAGTCCGTCGTGCCGTCACACGGATAACAATTGCCGTCAATTTCAACGAAAGCACCGGATGACGTATCACAAACAAGTTGGCAATACGTTTTACCGTCACTGCCCGTTACTTCCGCCCGCCCGCAAGCGCTATCCGTGCAACCGGAGCCGGCATTCACCTGTCGTTTCGTGGTATCTGTGCACAAATAACAGCGACCGTCCGCCCCCAAAAATTCACCCGAATCACACTTGCTTTTGACACATCTGGGATAGTTTCCACTCACATAAGTGCGGTTGTGGTCCCCCGCCTCATTTTGGCAGGCATTACAATATTCTTGAAACAATGTTCCTCTTGCTAAAAAAGTTTCGTGACCGGTCATTGTATCACATGAAACACATTGCAATAATCCCGTCCAGGCCGCATTATCAAAAATAAATTCACTCCCCTGATCACACATTGTGGGCAAAACACAATAAAAGCTGTTATAATATCCCCATGCCGTCTGCCGACCGCAATCGGTACACAATTTAATTGAGGTTTCGTCCCGTCCGATCGCATAACCGTTTTTGCTATCACAGGGCACACAGCTCCCGCCTGATCTCCGAAAACTTTCCTTTGACACACAGTTGTTTTTTTCCGTGTTCACACAAGATACAAAACCCGCACCCGCTTCAACAACATCCCGGATTTGTTCGCCCGCTTCATTCTGGCAAGCACGACACAAGGCCCGCTGACGATCATCCACTGCAATATCATATGTCGCCGTTTCGGTACAGGGAATGCAGCCGTTATCTAAAGATTCAAAATATCCTTCTTGGCAAATTGTCTCAATACAATCATGTTCGTCTTCACTCCAAATATGGCCGATGGGGCATTCACAAGCATTCGTATCTATATTGATATAAGCCTTTCCCGAACAATGGCATGATAAGGTGTCCGCATCAAATTCTGCTTTGGCACCGCATTCCGTATAATTGCTTAAATCATTTGCAAAAATAAAAGCCAAAATATTATCATCGGCCGTCTGACACAACGTTAAATCATTTATATAGCGTGTTTCGTTTATAAAAAGAATGTTTTCGGATTCATACATGCGTGCAATCTGTCGGCATAAATCATATGGCACTTCAGATAATTGAATTTTAAAATAATCCCCATTACGCGCCATAATGGCTGCTTCGGCCGGATATCCCAACGCCGTTTTTAAAGGGTATGCTGTCTTAAGTGAAGCCCCCCATTCAATATCAGTTATATGCTCTAACTGTGCGGAAATATCAATCGCCCGCGCCCGAACCTCTTCAATCGTTTCATTGGCGCGATATGTCACCAACGCCCACCGATACCCGGTGACGGCAGCAATACTTAACACGCCGATAATGGCCAACACCCCCAACATCTCTATCATAGAGCGACCTGTTTCGGACAAAAGGGGACGATAGGAGGACACGGACGGGGACGGGATGTCACTATCCGCGACGCATCTCCACCCGTCATGCTTGGCGTTGCGCGCATCCCGAATAAATGAGACCGTTTTACCCGCGATAGCGGACAACCAAGTCCATGTCATCCTTGTGCTTGACACGAGGATCCAGGAAAAATGATGCCGCTTTTTTTGATTCTGAACATCCCGCATAAATAAGGAATTATTGACACTGGATCCTCGCATACGCAAGGATGACCGCCGGGGAAGGCGTTGCGGGGAAAGGGTTCTTTCACCATTCGTGACGTCTCCCCCGTCGGCATAACCGATGTTGCAAGCATCCGACAAAACCGCTTTAACCCCTTTTCCCTTAACCCATACCTTTTTAAATACGTTCCACATGTAACCTCCCATAAAACAGCTTGGTTTCAACCTGTTCTTTATGTTACATAAAGGAACCTTTTTGTAACGCCCGAATCGGGCAAAAACAAATAATGGGATTTTTTTGTCCTAACACACTTATTTAAATGCAAAATCAGCTAATTTTTCTTTTTTTCAAAAACCATAAAAAAACAGTTGCAAAAAAAGGTTCCTTTTTGTAACGGTTTTTTTACACTAAAAAACAAGAAGATAAGGCCTAGAAAATTACAAAAATCTTAATCAACGGCGACTGGGATTTTGTGCCACACCGGCCTCAACAAATCGTTCCCACGGGAATAAAATACCCGGGTCTTGCTTCCGACCGGGGGCAATATCGCTGTGCCCGACAACATTTTCGGGTGCAATTTTATACATATTACATAACAAACGACACAAGCGAATGCCCGCTGCAACTTGTTTTTGCGTAAATCCGCCCAATGCACCGGCCTTAACCGGACACTGAAACTCAATACCGATTGACACCCCATTTATATCGTTTCCCATTCCCGGCCAGGTGGATACGCCCGCATGCCAAGCACGCTTATCATCCGCGACAAGTTGATAAATCGTGCCGTCACGGTCAATGACATAATGTGCACTGACCCGATTCGGCGCTTTTGAATCAATCAAATACGACCATGTTTGTGCCAAATTTCGGGTTGCCGTCGCATGTAATACAAGCATTTGAATAGGCCCCGTGCGCGCATCATAATGCAAAGAGCGAACGGTTTTTAAAATTTTCATCGGCGCACCAATCCCCCCAATGTTTGACGCATAAACCCATGACACAAGGCAATTGCCAATGCGTCTGAGGCATCAGGGGGAATATGTTCGGGGACGGTCTTTAATAAAGTGCGCACCATCATATCCACCTGATTTTTATCGGCATGTCCGGCCCCGACAATCATTTTTTTAATCTGATTCGGCGTGTATTCTGCAACCCGCAACCCTTTTAATGCGGGAACCAATAATACCACACCGCGCGCCTGCCCCAATTTTAAAGTAGATGTCGGATTTTTATTAACAAACGTTTCTTCAACCGCGGCTTCATCCGGAGAAAAATTTTCAATAACCTGATGCAACTGCTCATACAATTCGGCCAACCGGTCACTTAGTGATCGTGTTTCATCCGGATTGATAACACCGGCGGCAATAAACCGCAACCGTGTGTTTTCTTTTTCAATAACACCCCATCCCGTGTGGCGCAGCCCCGGATCAAGTCCTAAAATCCGAACGGGCATCAACAGCCCCTAGGCATCCAATTTTGCCAAGATCTCTTCGGGGATATCGGCATTTGTAATGACCCGTTGCACATCATCATCTTCATTTAAAAGTGCAATAAAATTCATCAGTTTTTGCGCTGTTTCGGTATCTGAAACAGGGGTTTGAACCATCGGTTTCCAATCAAGACGTGCAATGTTCGGCGTTCCCAGTTTTGCTTCTAACGCCTCGCGCACCGCACCCAAATCATCGGGGGCACAGGTGATTTCGTGCGTTTCATCCGTTGAGACAACATCTGCCGCACCGGCTTCCAGTGCTACTTCAAACAAAGCATCAGGCGTAGCAACAGTTGCCGGATATTCAATATACCCGATTCGTTCAAAGTTAAAGGTCACCGAACCCGTTTCCCCTAAAGCCCCGCCGTTTTTGGAAAACATAGACCGCAACGCCGGAGCCGTACGAGCACGGTTATCCGTCAACGCCTCCACAATTACAGCCACTTTGCCGGGACCAAATCCCTCATAGCGCACTTCTTCGTAATTGGTGGTATCGGCCCCTTGCGTTCCTTTTAAAATAGCGCGTTCAATGTTGTCTTTAGGCATGTTTTGCGAACGTGCATTTTGAATGGCTAAACGTAACCGTGGATTCATATCCGGATCAGGCAACCCTGTTTTAACGGCCACGGTAATTTCACGAGCCAATTTGGAAAACACTTTGGCACGCATTTTGTCCTGTGCCCCTTTACGATACATAATGTTTTTAAATTGTGAATGTCCTGCCATAACGACTCCTTAAAAAAAATAAAAACGAATAAGCGATATTATATCATAAGACAATTGTATTTTCAAGATGGGCGCCAACCCGAACAGGGAAAATTTTATCGGCTGTCGGTTCTTTTCCGTCCCATTCTACAACGACACCGCAAAAAGTCCCCTCCTGCTCCGCCGGAGCCAGCCGATTATTTTGTTTTGGCGTTAAAAACCGGGATAAGGCCGCATCTGTCTGCATCCCAATAACGGACATATAATCACCACACATACCGACATCGGTCATATAGGCTGTTTTTCCCGGCAACAAACAGGCATCCGCCGTCGGAATATGCGTATGCGTCCCGACAACCATTAACGCCTTTTTGTCCAAAAAAGCGCCCATGGCGCGTTTTTCGGCCGTCGCCTCGGCATGAAAATCAACGATCAAAGCATTATAATCTACCCCTTGATGAAACTGTCTCATCCATGATTCAATCGCTTTAAACGGATCAGAGACCGATTTCATAAAAACCTGCCCCAACAGTTGAACAACCGCAATTTTACAGCCATTCGGCAACGTGTGAAATACAAAGCCGCGTCCTATCGTATTTTCGGGATAATTTAAAGGACGAACAATCGGTGCATCGGTTTCAAGTATCTTAACAATATCTTTTTTGTCAAACGAATGGTTCCCCAACGTTACCACATCGGCGCCGCTTTGAATTAACTCACCATAAATTTTCGGGGTTAAGCCAAATCCATGCGCGGCATTTTCCCCATTGACGATAACCGCATCCAATTGCAACCGCTGACGCAAAAGCGGCAAAACGGCTGCTAAAATCCGTCGGCCCGCTTTGCCAACAACATCACCACAAAACAAAACTCTCATACATTTAAACTGTCGCTTAACGCTGTTATTTTTTCGGCCAGTGCCTTAATGGTTCCTGCCGTTTTTTCGGCCAATACGGCTGATTCGCTTGAGACCATTTGCTTTTCCAACAACAACTTTTCTTCCGCTAATAAAAGACAAATCATCGCCAACAACTGGCCTTCCTGCATAAATCCCAACGAAGCAGTTAACTGTCCGGCTTTTTTATCCAACATATCGGCCAGCTCTTTCATATGCACTTCTTGTCCGTCATTACAAGAAAACTTGTAAAATCGCGATCCGATTTTTAACGAAACAACGGCCATTATTCGTCTCCTTTCTTAAAAGAAGTCAAAGCATTATCCAATCGGGTATAGGCTGTTTTAATAACCTCTTTTAAGTCAACAATCTGCTTGTTCGCTTGAACGGTATTTTTTTTATGCACATACACGGCCTGTTCCAAACGGACAACGGCCTCTTCCAATGTTTTTAAAGCGTTCCTAACCTGCTCCATACATTTTTCCTTAAAACTTTAAAAAAATATAGCATATTTTCCCATGAACGTCCAGTAAAAAAATAAGACAGACCTACCGGTTTTTTTAATAAAAAACGGGAGTTAAGTATTTAAACGTCGCCGTGCATTAAAAGCCATTTGCAACGTTCCGTCATCCAAATAATCCAACTCTCCACCAACCGGCACCCCGCGTGAAAGCATAGAAACCGTCACATTTAAATCAGCCAACCTGTCAGACAGATAATGCACCGTTGCTTGCCCTTCAATCGTAGCGGGCAATGCCAACACAACCTCGGATACATTCTGGTTCACAACACGGTCAACCAATTCCTGAATTTTTAATTCTTCCGGGCCAATTCCATCCAAAGCTGACAACACACCGCCCAAAACGTGATAAACACCTTTAAAGGCACCGGCACGCTCCAATGCCCACAAATCGGCAACATCCTGCACCACACACACCTGCCTTTGGTTGCGGGATTCATTTTGACAAATAGCACAAGGTACGGTCGTATCCATATTACCGCAAACGGGGCAAGCCGAAATATTATCCAACACCTGATGCATGGCTTCAATCAATGGGGCAAAATGGCTTTCCCGTTTGTTTAAAAGGTATAAAACCGCCCGCCTTGCCGAGCGTGGTCCCAACGCGGGCAACTTGGACAACAATCCGATTAATCGTTCAATTTCCGGTGCGGACATGAAATTCCATTAAAACGGCAACTTAAATCCCGCGGGCAATCCCAAAGACGCCTGAATTCGTGTCATTTCCGCATCCATAGCGGCTTGCGCTTTTTCTTGGGAATCGCGAATCGCCAAAATAATTAAATCTTCCAACGTTTCCACATCGTCTTTATCCACCACGGCCGGTTCAATGGTTAATTTGACCGGCGCCCCTTTTCCCGTCATCAAAATTTTAACGGCACCACCACCCGATTGCCCTTCAAATTCCATTTTTTCCATTTTTGTTTGCAAAATACTCATCTGTGATTGAACAGACTGCGCTTTTTTCATTAATTCACCGATATTTTTCATGATTGCCTCCTTAAAGTAATAAAAAAAATCATGTCTTCATCATATCAGGTTTTATAAATTTCACAAGATTTTTTCTGCCTTTGCTTGCTTTTTTTTTATTTTCGGATAGAATAGGAGGGCATTTTAGCTGTATTTAAAGAAAAGAGTTTTTATATGACCGACCTGTCCCATATTCGCAATTTTTCCATTGTCGCCCACATTGACCACGGCAAATCAACCTTGGCCGATCGTTTGATTCAACGCTGTGGCGCTGTTTCTGACCGCGAGATGAAAGAACAACTGTTAGATAACATGGATATTGAACGGGAACGCGGCATTACGATTAAAGCACAAACCGTGCGCCTAAACTACACAGCCCGAAACGGGGAAATGTATGTTTTAAACCTGATTGACACACCGGGGCATGTGGATTTCGGATATGAAGTCAGCCGATCTTTGGCGGCGTGTGAGGGATCTTTGCTGGTGGTTGATGCAACACAAGGCGTTGAAGCACAAACATTGGCCAACGTTTATAAAGCCTTGGATGCCAATCATGAAATCGTGCCGGTCATCAATAAAATTGATTTACCCGCCGCCGATCCCGATCGCGTTAAGGCTCAAATTGAAGATGTGATCGGCATTGACACGACTGATGCCCCCTTAATTTCTGCCAAAACAGGTATTGGGATAGAGGAAGTATTGGAAACCATTGTTACACGTCTGCCGGCACCGCAAGGACAACCGGAAGCACCGCTTAAAGCCATGTTAGTTGATTCATGGTATGATGCTTATTTAGGGATTATCGTATTGGTGCGCGTTGTGGACGGCGTGTTAAAAAAAGGCAGCGAAATTCAAATGATGGCCTCGGGTGCTTCCTATAAAGTTGACAGGGTCGGTTATTTTTCCCCGAAAATGACAGATACAACTGATTTAAAAACCGGTGAACTCGGTTTTATTATCTGTGGCATTAAATCTATCGGTGAAACAAAGGTTGGTGATACAATTACAACAACCAAAAACCCGGCTGCCGCCCCCTTACCGGGCTTTAAACCCAGTCTGTCGGTTGTGTTTTGCTCTTTGTTTCCGGTTGATATGAGCGATTATGAAAACCTAAAAGAGTCCCTTGGCAAATTGCAACTGAACGACGCCAGTTTTCAATTTACGCCCGATAAATCACTGGCTTTGGGGCAAGGGTTTCGGTGCGGTTTTTTGGGATTGTTGCATATGGAGATTATTCAAGAGCGTTTATCCCGAGAATTTAATTTGGACTTGATCACAACGGCACCGTCTGTTGCCTATAAGGTGCATTTGACAAACGGGCAAACGCTGACCATGCATAATCCTGCCGACATGCCTGACATTACCTCAATTGCTTCTATTGAAGAACCTTGGGTGAAAGCAACCATTATGACACCCGACGAATATTTGGGCGGAATCTTGCAACTATGCACCGAACGCCGCGGCATTCAAAAGGATTTAACCTATGTCGGCAATCGTGCTATGGCGGTTTACCAATTACCCTTAAATGAAATTGTCTTTGATTTTTACGACCGCTTAAAATCCCTGTCCAAGGGGTATGCCAGCTTTGACTATGAATTGGCCGACTATGCGGCCAGCGATTTGGTACGCGTTAATATTTTGGTGAATGCCGAACCGGTGGATGCGTTGGCCTTTTTGGTGCATCGCACACAAGCCGAACGCCGCGGCCGCCAAATTTGCGAACGGTTAAAAGACTTGATTCCCCGGCATCAGTTTAAAATTCCGATTCAGGCCACGATTGGCGGCAAAATTATCGCGCGTGAGGATATTTCCGCTTTCCGCAAAGATGTAACGGCGAAATGTTACGGGGGCGATATCACCCGTAAACGTAAATTGCTTGAAAAGCAAAAAGAGGGGAAAAAACGTATGCGTCAATTTGGTAGTGTGGAAATTCCACAAACCGCGTTTATTGAAGCCCTTAAAATCGGTGATGAATGATTATGATGACTGAACCTTTTATAAAATTTCTTGTAAAAAGCTGTTTAATATCATAATTTTCAGGGTATTTTTCAATCCCAAGCAACAAATTTACAAAAGGATAAACCAGACCAAAAGGAATATAAACCGGTAAAACAAAATCGGAATTTGCTTGGATACGCAGTTTGAATGTTTTAATTACCCAAGCGTTTATTCTTTGGTTTCACAAGTCAAAACCGAATTTACAAAACAATCCCTTAAAAAAATGGCTTTTGACAACAACCGCTTTGAAAATGTCTAAAAAAGAATGCCTTTCCGATCATAAACCGGAAAGGCACCTTTAATCCCTAAAGATATCGGATTATTTCCCGCGGCGGGCAAAAATACTGCGGCCCGCGTAAACGGCCGTGTCCCCCAATTCTTCTTCTATCCGAATCAATTGATTGTATTTGGCCAACCGATCCGACCGTGACAGTGAACCGGTTTTAATTTGACCACAACCCGTTGCCACAGCAATATCCGCAATGGTTGCATCTTCCGTTTCACCCGAACGGTGTGACAAAACGGCCGTATATCCGGCACGATGCGCCATATCAACCGCTTCTAATGTTTCGGTCAAAGAACCGATTTGATTCACTTTCACCAAAATTGAGTTGGCCACATTCTTTTCAATACCCATGGCCAAACGCTTGGTATTGGTCACAAACAAATCGTCCCCGACCAACTGAATCCGACCGCCCAATTTTTTGGTCAGCAAATCCCAGCCTTCCCAATCATCTTCAGCCATGCCGTCTTCAATGGACATAACGGGATAATTGTCAACCAAATCCGTGTAATAATCAACCATTTCCGCGCTGGTCAACACTTTGCCTTCGCCTTCCAGGTGATATTTACCGTCTTTATAGAATTCCGACGAAGCCGCATCCAATGCCAACACGACATCATCGCCCGGTTTATAACCGGCTGTTTCAATGGATTTCACAATAAAATCCAATGCTTCTTTTGCACTGGACAAATTCGGGGCAAATCCGCCTTCATCCCCAACATTCGTGTTCATACCCGCTTTTTTCAAGTTGGATTTCAACGCTTGGAAAATTTCGGCTCCCATGCGAATCGCCTCACTGCATGACGCGGCACCAACCGGCATAATCATGAATTCTTGAATATCAATGGGATTGTCGGCATGTTTCCCGCCGTTTAAAATATTCATCATCGGCACGGGCAACACATGGGCTAACGTTCCGCCGATATACCGATATAACGGTAATGCCGCGCTTTCCGCTGCCGCTTTGG
Organism: uncultured Alphaproteobacteria bacterium; assembly: GCA_944392145.1. GTDB lineage: Bacteria > Pseudomonadota > Alphaproteobacteria > CAAHEQ01 > UBA3637 > CALXVS01. Next base: position 55,128 of record CALXVS010000001.1, read on the forward strand.
CCACGGCCAAAGACACCCCCAAAATGGCATTTGCCCCCAGTCGGCCTTTATTTTCCGTGCCGTCCAATGCAATCATTTGACGGTCAATGGAAATCTGTTCCCCCGCATCCTGACCGATAATCGCATCATAAATTTCGGTATTAACGGCATTCACGGCCTTTAAAACACCTTTACCGCCAAAACGGGCTTTATCCCCGTCACGCAGTTCAACAGCTTCATGCACGCCGGTAGAGGCCCCGCTGGGAACCGCCGCGCGGCCGAATGCACCGTCTTCCAAAACAACATCTACCTCAACGGTCGGTGTCCCGCGGGAATCTAAAATTTCTCTGGCTTGAATATCAATGATTTCTGTCATGTTTCTTCCTTTCTGTTATGACGAATTACAACACTTTCTGAAATGTTTTGGCCACGGCATCCAATGCCTTTAACTGGGCCAAAACCGCCGGCAGATTTGCCGTCGGAATCATGTTTGGCCCGTCACTGGGGGCCGTATCGGGCGTGTGATGCGTTTCAATAAACACACTTGAAATCCCCGTCGCAATCGCGGCATTCCCCAAAATCGGGGCAAACTCTCGCTGCCCGCCGCTGCTGTTCCCTTGGCCGCCGGGCTGCTGCACACTGTGCGTTGCATCAAACACTACGGGATAGCCGGTTTGTTTCATAATCGGTAAAGACCGCATATCCACCACCAATGTGTTATACCCGAATGAAACACCCCGTTCGGTCAGCAAAATACGCCGATTGCCCGTGCTTTCAATTTTGGCAACCACATTTTTCATATCCCAAGGGGCCAAAAATTGCCCTTTTTTAACGTTGACAGCACAATTGGTTTGCCCTGCCGCCAAGACCAGATCCGTCTGACGGCACAAAAACGCCGGAATCTGCAAAATGTCTACCACCGCAGCGGCCTCGGCACACTGATACGGTTCATGCACATCTGTCAAAACGGGGCAACCATAGCGTTTTTTTATTTCTTCAAATGCCTTTAAAGCCTTTTCCAATCCCATGCCGCGCACGCCGTTTACGCCGGTGCGATTCGCTTTATCAAACGAGGCTTTAAAAACAAACGGAATGTCCATTTTTGCTGTCAGCTCGGATAAAAAACCGGCCATGTCTAACCCGTGTTCCAAACTTTCCATTTGGCACGGTCCGGCAATCAAGACAAACGGCCGTTCGTTAGAAAAACAAACGTTCCCGACTTGAACACACGTTTGCATCAGTGCTTACTCCCGGGGGCCGTCTGCCGATTGTTCGGCCGAAATGGGAATCAATGACGGGGCTGTTTCAACCGGTGTTTTTTTGGCCAAAATCACCAGCGATAAACTGGTGATCACAAAACCAACAAACAAATAACTGGTCGCTTTGGTTAAAAAATTACCCGCCTGACGTCCCGTGAACAGGCCGGACGCTCCCTGACCACCGCCTAAAGCCCCCAATGCCCCACCTTCCGAACGTTGCATCAACACCAAAATTGTAATAAAAACCGCCAATAAAATATGAATTGTCAATAAAACCGTATGCATATTATCCCTCTCCTATTTTTGCGTTTCGGCAATTGCCAAAAAATCGGCAGCCTTTAAACTGGCACCACCGATTAAGGCCCCATCCACATCCGAAACAGACAACAACTCGGCCGCATTGGCGGGTTTAACCGATCCACCATATAAAATGCGCACGCGTTCGGCCGCCTCATGCCCCAACAGGTCATTTAACCGCGCCCGAATAGAGGCATGCATTTCGGCTACATCCGCTGTTGTGGGAACTTTACCTGTCCCAATCGCCCAAACGGGTTCATACGCTACAACCAAATTTGTGCCATCCGTTTGTGTCGGGCAAGAATGCATCACCTGCTCTCCGACAACAGCCAACGCCTGCCCGGACTCACGTTCTTCCAATGTCTCCCCAACACACACAATTGCCGTTAATCCGGCTTTCAGCACATTTTCGGCTTTTGCCCGCACAACGGTATTGCTTTCACCATACATGGCACGCCGTTCCGAATGGCCGACAATCGCATATGTCGCCCCGATATCGGCCGCCATTTCGGCGGAAATCTCACCGGTATAGGCGCCACTTGATTTCGGGGCATCCGAAACATCCTGAACCCCGACACAAATCGGACTTCCCTGCACGGCCACCGCGACAGATGCCGTCAACGTAAAGGGCGGACAAATTAAAATATCCGCCGAAACGGGAGTAGCCCGCAACCCCGATAAAATACCCGCAACCAATTCCTGTGAATCGGCTTTCAAGCCATTCATTTTCCAATTGCCTGCAATAAGCTTTTGACGCATGTTTTCTCCTTTTTCAAAAAAATGATGTTTTTACATATCACGTTTTTAAAAAATTTTCAAGCGCGAACTTTCTTTTTTAAGCAGCCGTTTTGCCTTTATCAGAACACCGCTTATTTTTACACACTTGTGACCAAGGCACATTTGTCGTCTTTCACCTGACGAATAGCCCCACAGGAAAGGCAACGCGCCTTTTCTTCATCTGTTGTCACCTTCGGTGTTTCGGCCGAATCGCACCGATAACAATAATCTCCCACCCAAAAGCGATCCACCGTCGTGCACGCGTCACATTGGTCTTTGCCTAACGCATAAGGAACCTTAACACCTTCCGTTATATTGCAATTGGCACAACCGATATGGTTAAAGTCCAAATCAGTTAAAAATGTCTCTCCCGGGGCACAAACATCTTGGGGAATACAAAATCCACCCACAACCTGTCTTTTTAAAGTTGAACAATTTAAACATCTTTGCACAAGATATGGGTCTGAACCAACGGAATAAGGGCTTTTATCACCGCATGACCGACAATAATCGCCGGCATCAATAAAATGCTCTTCTTTACATCCCTCCGGATAAATGCAATAAGACCCCACCACCACACGGTCACAGGCTTCACACGAAGCTTTTTCGACCTCGCTTTTTACGGTAATATGATTGCCCCATCCCGAATAATCACAGGGATAACACGCCCCGTTATCCAACCGGACACCCTCACACTCTTTTATTTGACAATAACCGTCGTTTGTTACCTCACGATTACCGCAGGCAATACACATATCCGTTAACTCTTTATCTGTTCCAACAGCAATGGATGTTATCTCGCTGCACGCATAGCACCCACCGTCGGTCCCCTTAAATTCATTTTCTGAACAAACGATTTTTGTGCAATAACTGCCAATGACTTTACGTGTTTGAACACCGTTTTCTTGGCAGGCATTACACAAAGCTGATGAATCACTGCCACTGCTGTCTATATGAATTCGATTACGCGAATTGGAACATGCCGTGCAGATTCGGGCATACCCGGTTGTTGAATCTGCTAAAAAATAGGCACCGGGTTGATCCTTTCCTAAACCATAACAATATGTATTTTTGATACAAAACCACCCGTCAATATTCGTCCTTTGCGTCCCGCATTTATTACATTCGTCATTTGAAACCGGCGCCGGTCGGTTGTCAGAATCACACGGATAACAAGTTCCGTAACGATCCATAAATTCATCTTCACCACAATTTTTAACACACTTTAAAACACCATTATATGAATTTAACTGACGATTACCGCATTTTAAGCACGTATTGCGCGCTGCTGTATTATCATTGATTTGAAGTTTACTGTCTTCATCGCACGGCACACAAGCTCCGGAAAGGCTTTCAAAAAAGCCCGGATCACACAAACTTTCAAAGCAAGCATTTGTATCGTCATTCCATTGATATCCGGCCGGACATTCACAGGCTCCCTTGTCCACATACGTGCCTCCCCCGCAGTGACACCGATAATCTCCGGGGTTAAATTCTGATCGCGCCGGACAGCTCCTCTCCCCGTTCACCAAATCGTTATTATAGATAAACGCCATGTCTACCTCTTCGTCACTCCCGCATTGGCTCTCATCTATCAAGCACGCCTCCCAATCCGTCCCGCTCCCTCTCTCTCCCGCAACGATACATAACGGCGTCAGATAATCTTTCATCAACTGACGACACTCTTTCGATCCTACCCCCTCTACATATATCTCAAAATAATCCAATCCCGGACACCCCAAATACGCATTCACACGATACCCTAAACCTGTCTCCTCTGAAAACCCGTCCGTTAAATCTTTTTCACACAGCGCATTTAACTCCTCACGACTGTAATTCCCTCCGATTAACTGATGCGACAACGACAACGCCCTCATGTTCAGTTCATTCATCGTTTCATTTGCGCGATACTTCACCAACGCCCACTGATAGCCCCCCACACCTGCAATACTTAACACGCCGATAATGGCCAACACACCTAACATCTCTATCATGCTGCGTCCCGTTTCGGACAAAAGGGGACGGCGGGGGGACGTTACAGTTGTGGACGATTTATCGCTATCTGTAAGGCACCTCTGTCCGGCATGATATACTGTCCCTGATGCCGCTTTAAAAAAAACAAGCTTGTTGAATAATCTTTTGAAACGCATCTGCTGTCTCCTTTTATAAAAATACCGCCTTTTGTCTTAAATAAAGGATCGTTTTTTTTAGACATGGTTTTTTCATAAAAAAAGAAATACACAAAAAATACGTTTTCTTATTCAATTACAATAACTTATTTTTTCATTGACAGGGATTTTAAAACATGCTAATTTAATCCAAAAAGGCGTTACATTCTAACGATCCTTTTTTTTAGACACTTCTAAAATTAAAGTTTTCCCTTATAAATCAAAGTATGCGAATACAATCGCTCTTATATTTTTATTTTCAACTTTTGTAATACGAACAACGTCTTTTTTATATACCATAAAAAAGACATCAACCTATTTACAAAAATAAAATTACAAAATAGAATCTAAAAACTTTTCAACGCTTGGCAGAACATTTTCAACCATAATCCCGACTCCTTTTGCACTGGGGTGCACATGATCACTTAACAGGTTATCATTCGGCATTTGCATGGCAATCAAGCCGGTTCCGCGAAAAACACCCTCCATAAAAAACGGGTATAAAATTAAATTGTTTTTTGCAGCCAAATCCGCATACATTTTTTTAAATTGCTGTGCATACGGGGCCGGTTTGACAAGCGGCACCTGCATCCCGATTAACATAACCGGAATATGATTTTTCCGAAACGCATCAATTATTTTTTGCAGGTTTTCTTGAATCACGGTAATATTTTCATCCCTGAGCGCATCATTGATACCCAATTCCAACAAAACGGCATCGGGTCTTTGCGCCAATGCTTGTTGTATTTTACGAACACCGCCGGCGGCTGTTTCCCCCGACCGACTGAAATTCAAAACACGAATATTATCATATTTTTCGGCTAATGCCTGTTCCAATCGGCTATAAAACGCCTCTTTTTTATTTAAACCATGTCCGACACTTAAACTGTCTCCCATTACCATTAAATGAAACGGTTCAGCCCGAACCGGGCTTGTCATAACACACAGGCAACATAAAAAGACAACTTGAAAAAAACGTTTCATATTCAAACTCCCCTTTAAAACAAATATACGGCCTTTTACATCAAAGAACAAGTATTTTTATGGTCGTGTCACGGATATTCTGTTTTCAAACCGATTGAAAGAAACAACACCCTGCAGTGCCCGTCCCATTACCTCCCGTATATCGGGGGCAAAAACCGTTTGTTCCCGTTGAACGGGAAATCCGTCCCCGCCGTCAGCTAAAAATGACGGCATGGCTACCCGATATATTTTGCCGGGTTCAACTGGTTGTCCTTGAATATTTATACGAATTATTTGACGCGTATCGGGATTAAATGTATAAGAAAACCCCGCCGGTAATATAAAAGCATTTGTCCGCGCACCCGGCGTATATTTTTTTAATCCATGCGTCACAAATGCGTTTAGGGCTTGCCCGTTCATTTCAACGATCACTGCCGATGAATTAAACGGATATGCCTGAATCAAATGCCGATAGGTTATCTCCCCCGCCGGTAAGGCCGCCCGAACACCCCCGGCATTTAAAATCGCCACATCTGCCCCAAATGATTTAGCCGCAGACAACAAGGCGTCACTCAACACCTCTCCCACAGGGCAAGATACCCCGCAAAAAGATTTGTTTGGTGTCAATGAAACATTTTGTGACGTAACGGCAAGCGATTGATCCAGTGTTTGTTCCAATATTTGGGAAACCGCCGCAATATCTGATTGAAACGCCGTATCGGGTGAAATGTTCATATCCACGGGAACCGAATCCCCTTTAAAAGCAATAATCCGCCCGTCATCATCAAACGTGACGTCAAGACGGCCGACAACGCGCCCTCCCATACCCGCCGTCACAATCAACGTTTTATCCCCCGTTTTTGACACGACTGCAATCGGATAAGGCCCTTCGGCCGTTTTATCATCCGAATCATTTGATAAAAAACTGTGCGAATGTCCGCCGATAATCACATCCAATTCGGGAACGACCCGGGCCAATGCCTGATCTGCCTTAAGCCCGATATGCGTTAAAGCGAAAATAACGTTAATCCCTTGTTGTTTGAAATGCATCACCTCACGGCGAACGGCTTGTGTCACATCTGTCAGATCAATGTCCCCGGCGCCGGCACATTCGGTTTTTGTCTCCTCACTTAAAACACCGATCAGGCCGATTTTCATCTGTCCGCGTGTTAAAACAACGGATGAAGTCACACGTTTTTTTAAAGGACTTGTATCCGGAAAAGTGACATTAGCCGCCAAAACAGGGGCAGAAACTGTTTTTAAAAAAGAGGTTAACTCCTCTAACCCATCATCAAAATCATGATTTCCCAACGCAAGAGCATCATATCCCAACTGTTCGGTCAAACGGGCAATATCCTGCCCTTTACGCAGGGTATAAAACGGCGTTCCGGAAAACCGATCACCGGCATCCAAAAAAACCAAATCGGGAACATCTTGCCGCCATTGATCAATCAATCCTTTTAAGCGGGCATATCCCCCGCGACAATCAAAAGAAGTATCATTTTCCATGCATTCTTGCCCATCTGACCGAAACGGCACCAAATGGGCGTGCAAGTCATTTGTATGCGCGACAACCAATGTGTTATCTGCCCAAACCTCAAAAGATAAAAAAAACAAAAACAATACCGCAGCAAAACGCATTTTAATCTCCTGTTTCATAAAATAGTATGTTTAAACTCCTCTTGATTACAAGAGAAAAAAAGACTTTTCCAAAGATAAAAAATAATTGACAAAACAAAAAATCAGCATTACAATTATTTAAAAAAATACGAAAGGAACAATATGCCTTATCCCGAATATTTGTATCCGCCTTGCAAAGAAACAAATCGCAAAGGGTATCAACAATATCAAAAAACAAAAAAGACACCCGTGTTTATTTACCCTTATGTTGCATATGCATTTAATGCTGATAAAGCAGTGTTGAATAACCAGCCGATAGATTTACAAGTTGTCTGTGACGGACAGCGCCCGCAAGACAACCTTGTTTTTCACGAAAAATTGATGAAAGATGCAGGTATTAGCCGTGATCAATTACAACATCATGTTATTGAAGTCGGTATTATGGGCGTGGACGATAAAGGAAAACTGTTTCCGGTTTCCCGGTCCCACTTCGGGGTTGTTCCATATAATCATAAAATTGCAAAAAGTAACTTAAAAAAAATTAAGAATAAAATCAATTTTTTCAGATTAAACAGACTCCAAAAACCGAATTTGCGCAACACGTTAAAAAAGGCACAAGAAGATCTGCCAACCTCAAAATTACCCGAAACAACTCAACGCCTTTTCCCAAAAGAAAACAAGGAACGTTAAATACAATTTGCCCCAATTTGTAACATTCCACAAATCAGGGCAAATTAAAAATCAATCTTACTTTACAACAAGGCTGATCAATTTTTTCGGCACCACAATTGTTTTCACAATTTCTTTACCGTCTGTAAACGCTTGAACCGTCGGCAGGGCAAGGGCCATTTGTTTTAACGTTTCCTGATCCGTTTCGGGGGCTACGTTCAATTTCCCACGCACTTTACCGTTCACCTGAACCACCAACGTGATTTCATCACGCACCAAAGCACCTTCATCCACCACGGGCCATGATTGTTTAAAGACCGATTCAGTGTGTCCCATACGTTCCCATAATTCTTCACTTAAATGCGGTGCAAAGGGGGCTAACAACACAATATATGTATTTAAACACGCTTTTAAAAAGGATTTATTGACAGGTCCTTGCATATATTTTACCAAGGCATTTAAATATTCCATCAATCGGGCAATGGACGTGTTAAATTGAAATAAATCCACATCCCGCGTGATTGATTTAACAGACGTGTTCCGCACAAAATCCAATTCCTTTTCTGCGGCACCCATATCCTGATGCGCCTCGGACAAAGTATCGTATTTATCAAACAACCCTTCAATCCGTTTGACAAACCGCGCCATCGCTTCAATCCCCGTATCACTCCACGGACCACCGTCGGTATAGGAAAAAGCAAATTCCAAATACATGCGCATCACATCCGATCCCATTTTTTGAATATACGGATCCGGGGTAATGGTATTCCCTTTTGATTTAGACATTTTTTGCCCGTCCGGTCCCAAAATCATACCTTGATGCACCAAGGACTTAAACGGTTCGTCAAAATTCAAATATCCCATATCGCGCAACGCTTTTGTGATAAACCGCGCATAAAGCAGATGCATGGTGGCATGTTCTTGACCACCGACATATTTGTCAACCGGCAATAATTTATTGATTTTATCAGAATCAAATGCGGCGGTTTTATTTTTATTATCGGGAAACCGCAAAAAATACCAACTGGAATCCACAAACGTATCCATTGTATCCGGATCACGCCGCGCCGCTTTGCCGCATTTGGGACAGGTCACATTCATAAACGCGGCACACCGTGCCAAAGGTGACTCACCGTCGGGACGAAATTCCACATCATAGGGCAATTTAACGGGCAACGCCTCCTCGGGCACCGGCACAACACCGCAATGCGGGCAATGAATTACCGGTATCGGTGCCCCCCAATACCGCTGCCGTGAAATCAACCAATCCCGTAACCGGAACATGGTTGTTAACTCCCCTTTCCCTTCGGTCGCTAACTTGGCCACAATAGCCGGAATCGCCTCTTCGGTTGTCATTCCCGTAAATTCCGCACTGTTAATCAATTGACCATGTTCACAAAACGGCAACGGCTGTTCTTTCCCGTTTTTATCAACAATAACGCGTGTTATCGGCAATCCGTATTTGGTTGCAAAATCAAAATCACGTTCGTCATGGGCTGGAACCGCCATCACAAAACCGGTGCCATACGTAGCAATCACATAATCAGCCACCCAGACCGGCACTTTTTTACCGTCAACGGGATTGATTGCATAAGAACCCGTAAAAACCCCCGTGCGTTCCCGTTCGGTTGACATACGGTCAATTTCGGCAACCTTGGCCGCTTGTGTTACATACGCGTCAACCGCTGCTTTCTGTTCGGGCGTTGTTAAACGCGCTACCGCCTCATGCTCCGGCGCAATCACGACATAAGACAGCCCGTATAACGTATCGGCACGTGTGGTAAAAGCCTGCAACTTCATACCGTTATCAATATCAAATGAAATCAGAGCTCCCGTTGATTTTCCGATCCAATTTTTTTGGATTTTTTTGGTTTTTTCGGGCCAATCCAACGCATCAATGTCTTTTAACAACTCATCGGCATAATCCGTGATTTTAAAAAACCATTGTTTCATTTTACGTTGCGTAACTTCAGACTTGCACCGTTCGCAATGCCCGTCTATTACCTGCTCATTGGCTAAAACGGTTTGACAACTGGGACACCAATTGACCGGCGCCTCTTTTTGATAGGCCAACCCTTTTTCATACAACTTTAAAAACAACCATTGCGTCCATTTATAATAATCCTCGTCGCACGTGCTTAAAAAGTAATTCAGGTCATAGCTGCCCCCCAACTGTTGATATTGTTCCAACATGGTTCTGATACTGGCATTGGTGGAATCTTGCGGATGCGTGCCGGTTTTAATCGCATAGTTTTCCGCCGGCAACCCGAATGCATCAAACCCTTGCGGATGAAAAACATTGTATCCCTGCATCCGTTTAAACCGCGCCCACGTATCCGTTACACCGTAATTATACCAATGACCGCAGTGCAAACTGGCCGCCGATGGATAAGAAAACATCTCCAAACAATAAAGTTTTTTATCTGTATTTTGTTCATCAAAGCGATACAAATCCGCATCCGCCCACTTTTTTTGCCATTTCTTATCCACATCAATTGAATATGCCATATGTTTTTCCTTTCGGCTTAAAAAAATTAAAGTGGGTTTATTTTACTTGAAAAACCCGTAAATTTCAAGAACAAGTTTCACGAAAAACGTGTTTTATTGACTTTTCATTCTGTTTAACATATCATAGCATCATATTTTTTTGAGGTATAAATGATCAACGTTTTTTCATTTTTTTTACAGCCTTTCACACGAGGCATATCGTTTTTTTCATTTAATATAATCTATACCGCCGTTGTGTTGGGAATAGCGAATCTGACTTTTTTCAAAGCGTTATTTAAAGCGACTGCCCCTGAAGGATTTATCCTGTCGGCTGTGTGCTTTTTCTTGGCGTTTTTAAGTATACACGCCCTTTTGTTTTGGCGACCGGTGACCAAAATTTTGGCGGGCTTTTTCCTGATCGGTAACGCGGTTGCCTCGTATTTCATTTCAACATATAATGTTTTATTGAATAAAACCATGTTGATGAACGTGGTGGATACAAATATGACCGAAGCTTGCGATTTTTTCAACGCCTCTTTCTTTGGTTATGTGTTTTGGGCGGGGGTGCTTCCCCTTATTTTATTGTTTTTCTTAAAAATCACATATGCTCCTTTTCCTAAAGAATTGGCAAAACGGCTTTTGTTAATTGCAATCAGTTTAAGTGTTATTGCCGGTGTGGCCTTACCACAAAAAAAAGAATTGAAAGTCTTTTTGCGCGAAAATTTTAATTTGCGCTATCAACTTGTCCCCACAAGCTATGTTTCATCCGCGATCGGTGTTTTTAACATCTTGTTTATAAAAAAAGCCGTCATTGATGATGTGACCAAAGGATTTTACGCCACCCGTTATTGGAAACAGGACGGCAAAAAGAATCTGATTGTCTTTGTGTTGGGGGAATCAGCACGCGATGCCAACTTTTCTTTAAGCGGATACAATCGCGATACCAACGCCCCTTTAACCCCTTATCTTAAAGATTTAATTGTGTTTCACAAAACTGTTTCTTGCGGTGTTGTGACACGCGTATCACTGCCCTGCATGTTCAGTCATTATAAACGAACGGAATTTCAAGATGACCGGATAACATATACCGAAAACGTGCTGGATTTAATCAAACGAGCGGGATATAACGTAACCTGGATTGAAAATGAAATCGGATGCAGTAAAGTCTGCCGCCGGATTGAAACGCTTTACACGTGTCAGGATCGTGATTGTTACGATGAAAGGTTAAATGATGCGTTTAAAGCCGCTGTTCCCAACCTTGATAACGATGCTGTTTTTGTATTGCATCAGCGCGGATCACACGGCACGTTATATCATCAGCGATACCCCCAAGCATTTGAGCGTTATTCCCCCGTCTGTCAAACCGGTGATATCGGCCGCTGCCGATACGACGAATTGGTCAATGCTTATGATAACACTCTTTATTACACAAGTTTTCTTTTGGCCGATTTAATGGCGTATTTAAGCACCCTGACCGACCGATTTAATCCGGTTTTAATTTATATATCGGATCATGGCGAATCATTGGGGGAAGAACGCATTATGTTGCATGGCGGTGATTGGGAAGATGCACCCGATTATCAAAAACAGGTTCCCTTTTTAATTTGGATGCCGGCCGAATCGCGTGCCGCGTTCGGATTAAATCAAGCCTGCCTGACCAATCAAACCGCCACACAACGCTCGCATGATTACATCTTTCATTCACTGCTGGGATTAAGCGGCGTGTTTGTGGATGTATATGATAAAACGCTTGATTTGTTCACGCCCTGTCGCGAACAAATGCCTTAAACACCTATTGCGTCGTCGTTGCAATCAGGTTTTCCAACGCCTGCACCCCGCAAACGACCGGGCGCATACCAGCCTCAATTTGATACAAGCCCAAGGGTGAAACACGCTGAAGATTACCTTCTAAATCGGTGCAGGTATTTTCCGTAACATGTCCGTTTTCATAGGTTACACGGGCAACCGTATTACCGTTTTGATCATATAAAAGAACCTGACCGTCTATCACCCCGTTTGTATAGGGGAGAACCGATCGCAAATTTCCCCGCGTGTCATAGCGTTTTTGAACACCGTTCCGCTGCCCGTTTTCATAGTGTTCGGTCACATGAACGTTTTGATTGTCATGATACATGACCGCCTCCCCTTCCCGCTGCCCGTTTTGATAGGTCAGTCGCATTTTAACATTGCCGTTCGGAAAATATGTTTGCACCACACCGTTGATGCGACCGTCCTGATACGGGATATCTGCCAACAGGGAACCGCTCCTGTAAAAAAAGCGCACGGAACCGTTTAAATGATGATTGACAACGGGAAATTTCACAAAGGCGGAATGATTGTTATAAAAAAATGTTTGCTCCTTATTCTGATTTAAATCCGGTACCGGCATATTCCCCAACCATCCGGATTGTGCCAGTTCCGTTTGCACCGCCGCCAAAACCGGCCGTTGGGTCAGATCGTAAAAAACATCCTGCCCGTAAAGAATATCATACGGAATGGCGGCCGACTGTGCCCAAGCACCAGACGCTGCCATCCCGAATAAAAAAACCGGTAAAAAGAGTTTCATCTGTTTTTTTAAATAGTGAAACCACCGACAAAAATCAAGCCCGCTTGACAGATGTTAAAATCATGATAATATGCTTAAAAAACATAATCTCTGTCAAAAAAAGGCAAAAATACACATGAAACGATACATAACACTTTTTTTAATGGTTTTGTGTTTAGGGTTCGGCACACCGCTTGCGGCCGCCGAAACAGCTGCACCGGATGTCGGGTCTTTGGAAAAGCAAATAGACACGGTTCGGCGGGAAGTCACCAAAACCGAAACATCGCGAAACTTGTCGGACTTTATCACACAACTCAGTACCATTCAAGACGGCCTTATTTTGTTAAAAAATCAGGCACAGGAACAACTTGAAACCATCAATAAAAAATTACAAGCCCTGGGTGATGCACCGACCGATAATCAAACCGAGCCGGCACAATTGGCGACACAACGCCGCACCTTAAATAAAGAGCAAACCGATACAAAAGCCCTTTTGGCCCGGGCCGACCTGGCATTGGCCAAAATTGATGAAATCAACGGACAAATTGTGCGCAAGCGCACCGCCGCATTGGTATCTATGTTGACCTATCGGCAACAACCGATTTGGGATGTTAAAAATTTTGGATCTTCCCTTATGGGATTTTGGGCCTTTTTTTACGACGTATTAACTTCTCCCGCCGATTGGTATCGGGCACTGGATGCCGAAAAACGCGATTTGCTGAAAAGTCGCGGCATTGATACGCTCTTTTTGATCGGATTCGGTCTTGTCGTTGCATTCTTTTTAAGTGTGCTGATTCGGCGGTATTTCGGCTATCGCACAACACCGCAAGCCCCGACCTATGCCCAAAAAACAACCAGCGCCTTAATGATGTTCATGGCCCGTGCCGTTATTCCGGCCGCAATTTTAGGAGCCGGTTTATTCTTTTTATATCAGCATCAGGATTTTGTAAACGGCCCGTTCGGGATTTCGTTACGCCTCACGTTGATTTATGCTTTGTATTTCCTTATCTGCGGTGTCGGCATCAGTGTTTTGTTACTGCCCCGTCATCCGGCCTGGCGATTGATTGAGGTATCGGATCAAACCGCCCGCCGTTTAAGTGTCTCCCTGTTATCGGCCGTCTTTTTAATCGGATTATTTTCTTACTTTCACACATTGGCGGTTTTGCTTAATCAAACACCGGATGTTCTATATGCCTTACGCGTTTTAAGTAATGCGGCCAAAGCCGGATGCATTGCTTTTGTTGCCGCACAGTTTGTTTTTCCATCGGCCCCTGCATCCGGCACAACCGATACAACATCACACCCGTTCGGGTTTGTTTCCAAAACGGCGATTTTTTTAATTTTTGCCGCGGCCGTTGTATTTGCCTTTACCGTATTCGGATACATTCGGTTAAGCGAATTTATTTTAGACCGGTTTTTATTTTCTGTTTTGGTTCTGGGTATTTTTTACATCATTCGGCAGTTTTTATTGGGCCTGTTTCACCACGTGGCAACCCGCACCTTTTGGCGCAACAGATTGAACCTGTCGGATCGGTTGATCAGACAAACGGAATTTTGGATCGGGCTTCTTTTGACACCGATTTTACTGATTGTCTGCGGCCTAATTTTAATGGCGGTATGGGGGGCCTCGGTTGATGTCTTGCTTCAAAATACCAAAAAGTTTTTAACGGGCTTTGACATCGGCGGGATGCACATTTCCATTGTTTCAATTATTTTGGGGATTGTAACATTCTTTATCTGCTTGGCCCTGATTCGTGTGTTTAAGGCCAGCCTGCTTACCGGACGCCTGCAATACATCAGTCCCGATGCCAACATCCGCAGTTCGTTGGCGGCAGGGGCCGGTTTTTTCGGCATTGTGCTGTCCGTGTTATTCAGCATTGCCGTCATGGGGGGCAGTTTGCAGGGTATCGCGTTAATTGCCGGCGGATTATCCATCGGGGCCGGATTGGGGCTTCAAAACGTTATCAACAACTTTGTTTCGGGCCTGATTTTATTATTTGAACGCCCGATTAAAATCGGCGATATCGTTAATATCAACGGATATGAAGGAACCGTTCGTCAAATCAACATGCGTTCAACGCAGGTGGAATTATGGAACCGCTCCAACGTGATTATCCCCAACGCCGATATTTTATCGCAAAGCGTCGTCAACATGACCTATAAAAACCGCATGGCACGCGCGGACATTACCATTGACGTTGATTGGGACAGTAATCCGGCCGTGGTGGAACAACTGTTATTGGATATCACACGCTCTGTGGATAACGTTGCGGCATTCCCCGAACCGTTTGTCGTTTTTTCGGATATTGCCGAAGGGCGCTTGCGGTTTCAGGTCAGCTGTTATACCGCCGATATTTCAAACCGAATCGGCATTTCAAATAAAATTCGTGCAGGTATTTTAACACGTTTTAAAGAAGCCGGCATATCCCTGTTCGTTCCGCAACGTGTTATTTCCGTGCAAAATAATTCAACTGATGGAGAAAAACCGCTGTGACAAAACCGCTGATCGGCATTGTGGCCAAAGAAAAAGATATTCGCTTTCACGGGTGGAGCGTCAACACCACCAGCAACGAACTGCGCGCGGCATTGGTTGCGGCCGGCGCGCGGGTAATTGCCCTGTTACCACCGCACCACAAGCGGTTTATCACACCGTTTCCCGATGCAGAAATCCTCTCTCCCGCAGAACAATCGGATTTAAACGAAACATTATCCTTATGCGACGGCGTGGTCTTACAAGGCGGCACCGCCGTCTTTCGGTATGAAGAAGCCGTTGTGTTACAGGCTCTGTCTTTAAAAATACCGTTTTTGGGAATCTGTGCGGGATTAAACACCATGGCGCGCGCCGTCGGCGGGCGGGCTGATTTAATCCCCGAACCGCACAACCACTATCACCCCGAACAACAAACGACACATGATATACACTTAACCCCCGATTCATTATTGGCTCGCATCGTCGGACAAACACACTTTTCAGTCAACAGCATTCACCACAACACCGTTTACGACACGGGCCTTTACCGTCCCGTCGGCACAACGCCCGACGGCTTAACGGAAGCCGTTGAGGGGCCTGCCGACACATTCCATATCGGCGTCCATTTCCACCCCGAATTGGATTGGGAAACAAACCCACCCTCTGCCCGATTGTTCCGCGCCTTTGTCACCGCCGCCGATGAATACAGAAGGGGAAAGGGATGCCAGATTTAAAAGGAATCCCTTTCTTCCATTAATATACTTTTATAATTATGTTCACAGATTCAATAAAAACCATTATCATATAACAACAGCAATGACTTAAGCATTTACACAATTATAATCTGTTTGTAATTAAACAGAAAATTGTTACTTAAAGCTTTGGATGAATTTTTCGATTCGGATATTTTAAGGAAAAATAAAACTATACCCCCCAAAAAAACATTTTTTTGGGGGTAACTTATCCGAAATAAATCTTTTTAATACGACTTAAACAACGGTTTCCCTTGCAGGGGGTATTTTTAAAAATGTAATTCATTTATAACAAACCCCCGCCGGGGAGGAGCCAAGCGGGGGTTTTGAAAACGAAAAAATTATTCGGCGGGTGCCTCTTCCTTTTTCCGTTTTTCACGAGGTTCATGCGGTATTTCCGCACCGGTTTCCTGATCAATGTATTTCATTGACAGTTTTACCTTACCCCGGTTGTCCATGCCGATGCATTTAACTTTGACGGTATCGCCTTCGTGCAATACATCGGTCACTTTTTCAATGCGGTGCGGTGCGATTTCAGAGATATGAACCAATCCGTCACGGCTGCCCATAAAGTTGACAAAGGCACCGAATTCCATAATCTTGACGACTTTACCGTCATAAATCTGACCGACTTCAGGTTCCGATACAATGTCTTTAATCCACGCCAACGCTTTTTCGCCGCTGTCGCCGGAAACGGACGCGATTTTGACCAATCCTTCATCGTCAATATCAATTTTTGCACCCGTTTTTTCCACGATTTCGCGAATCACTTTACCGCCCGTGCCAATCACATCACGGATTTTGTCTTTGTCAATTTGCAATGAAATAATCCGCGGTGCGTTCGGACTTAATGTGTCGCGGGGGGCTGCCAATGTTTCGGCCATTTTGTTCAAGATAAACATCCGGCCTTCTTTGGCTTGCTTTAACGCGGTTTCCATAATTTCCTTTGTAATGGATGTAATTTTAATATCCATTTGTAAGGCTGTCACACCGTCTTTGGTGCCCGCCACTTTAAAGTCCATATCGCCCAGGTGATCTTCATCCCCTAAAATATCGGATAAAACAACAAATTGATCTTGTTCTTTAATCAGCCCCATGGCAATACCGGCCACCGGTTTTTTCATCGGAACACCCGCATCCATTAACGCCAATGTGGATCCGCACACCGTTGCCATAGATGATGATCCGTTTGATTCCATAATTTCCGATACAACCCGAATGGTATAGGGAAATTCCTCTTTACTGGGAATCATCGCATGCAGCGCGCGCCAGGCCAATTTACCGTGCCCGATTTCACGCCGCCCCGGCGATCCCAACCGCCCCACTTCACCGACCGAATACGGCGGGAAGTTATAGTGTAACAAAAACGGTTCCTTATATTCACCGGTCAAGGCATCAATAATCTGCTCATCTTCACCGGTGCCCAGTGTTGCGGTTACCATCGCTTGCGTTTCCCCACGGGTGAACAGAGCCGACCCGTGTGTTTTGGGCAATAGTCCGACTTCCGTTTCAATCACGCGAATTGTTTTTGTGTCACGCCCGTCAATACGAATGCCCGTGTTTAACACTTCATCCCGCATAATACGCGCTTCCAACGCATGGAAAACCTTATCGCACACGGCGTCTTCATCGGGGCGTTCGGTAAACAAAGCATGCGCCTTTTCCCGCACGGCATCAATCGCGGCCAAGCGTTCCAGTTTAACACGAATACGATAGGCGGCCTTTAACTCCTCCCCTAATTTTTCCAAAATTTCCTGACGTGCTGTTTCATAGGCAACAGGCTCTTCTTTCACCGGCCAGGGTTCTTTGGCGCATTCTTCAGCCAAGGCAATAATCATTTCAATCACGGGCTTTAATTGCTCGTGCCCGAATGATACGGCACCCAGCATCACTTCCTCGGATAATTCCTTTGCCTCGGATTCAACCATTAACACACCTTCCATCGTGCCGGCGACCATTAAGTCCAGCGCGGTCTGTTTCATTTGACCGATTTCCGGATTCAATACATATTGCCCGTCAATGTATCCGACACGCGCCCCGGCAATCGGGCCCAAAAACGGAATACCCGACAACGTCAGTGCCGCCGATGCAGCAATCATGGCCGGCACGTCGGGTTGGGTTTTTAAATCATGGCTGATTAACGTTACAGTCACTTGTGTTTCGTTGTTAAACCCTTTAACAAACAAGGGGCGAATCGGGCGGTCAATCAAACGTGATGTTAATACTTCGGCCTCACTGGGTTTGCCCTCGCGTTTAAAAAATCCCCCCGGAATCCGACCGCCCGCATAGGCTTTTTCTTGATAATTAACGGTCAGCGGAATAAAATCTTCAAATGTATCAGGTGCTTTTTTGGACGCACACACGGCAGCATGCACCACGGTTTCTCCATAGCGCACAATCACGGCACCGTCGGCTTGACGTGAAATTTTTCCCGTTTCAATGCAAAGCGGTTTGCCGCCCCACATCATTTCTTTTTTAAATGTTTTAAAAATGGTCATATTTTCTTCTTCCTTCAAATACAAACGTCAAGGGAGGGAATTTTAACGTTCCCTCCCTGATCAAAGAACTATTTACGCAAGTTCAGGCGGGTAATTAAAGCATCATACCGTTTCGGATCCTGATTTTTCACATATTTCAGTAACTTACGCCGATTGGCGACCATTTTCAACAACCCGCGGCGGGAGTGAAAATCCTTGACATGTGTTTTCATGTGTTCCGACAGGGCCACAATTTTTTCCGTTAAAACGGCGATTTGAACTTCCGGTGAACCGGTGTCCCCTTCTTTAATGGCAAAATCGGCAATTACCTGTTGCTTTTTTTCTTTTGTCAACGACATCGTTTGATCCTTTCTTAAATAGTTGTCGTAAAAATGCGCAGCGGACGAATCGCCCCGCTGACGCTGTGCACAAGCGCAACCAATTGATTGGAAAAAAACACTTTAAACACGGTATTTTCCGGCACACCGGTCGGATACTGCGTCATAAAAAGCTTTCGGGACAACGCTTGCCCCTGTATCAATCGGCGGATATCTTCCTCTTTAACGGCCAGAACCAAGATGTCGTCCAGTACGGTCTCAAGCGGCAATACCCATTGCGCCGTTTCCTTATACTCTGTTTTTTCACAAGTTGCAAGTAAAATCGCGTCCTGCACCCGAAACGGTCCGCATTTAAGGCGTCTTAAATGCGTGATGTGTCCGTAACACCCCAATATGCGTCCCAAATCACGCCCCAGGGCGCGCACATAAGTTCCTTTACCGCACGTCACGCAAAAACGTGTGACCGCCGGTGTATGCCTGCTTATTTCAAGGGATTTAATCAAAACAGGGCGTTCTTTTAACTCAACCGTTTGTCCTGCACGGGCCAGGTCATAGGCACGCTTTCCGTTGATTTTAAGGGCTGAATATGCCGGTGGCATTTGCATTACCTGCCCGATAAACCGCGGCAAAACCGATTCCAATTGTTCTTTCGTCGGCCGATTGGGGGAGGTATATGTTACGATTCCTTCCGCATCATCCGTATTCGTTTCGCTGCCCCATGTAACATCAAACTCGTATATTTTTTCACCGTCCATGGCATAAGGAATCAACCGGGTTGCTTTGCCCAGCGCAATCGGTAAAACACCGCTTGCCAAGGGGTCCAATGTGCCCGCATGCCCGATTTTCATGGGGTGCAACAACCGTTTTAAGGTGCTGACAACCTGCGTTGACCCCATGCCTTCAGGCTTGTCAATCACAAGCCACCCGTCAATCGCGTTTTTTTGAATCGCCACGGTTTATCCCCGCCCGATTTGTTTATGCATCATCCGATTCGTCCCGTTCGGCCGCCTGACGCACATCTGCCTGAACGGTCGGTGAATTTAATAAATCGGCAATATGTGTTACTTCATCAAAACTAAGGTCCGGTTTGAAAACCAATTCCGGCACCAGGCGCAACCGTATAGACTTACCCACCCGATACCGAAACGGTCCCTTATGGGCATTCAATAAATCAACTTGTTCTTGTGTATCCACAGGTGACATCGCACGCACAAATACACTGGCATAGGTTAAATCGGGACTGATCCGCACTTCTGTAATCATCAGGTAGGACGCTTTTAACCCCTCAATAAACAAATCGTCTTGACTTAACATCCGCGCCAAAACATGGCGGATTTCTTCGGCGACGCGTAACTGCCGCTGTGACGGACCGGATATTTGTGTTTTTTTCATTTGCTCCCCTTTATAAATCCAATTTTACGGCGACCTGCTCCATTTCAAAGCACTCAATTGTATCTCCGACTTTTAAGTCGTCATAATTTTCAAAGCTCATGCCGCATTCAAAACCTTCTTTGACTTCTTTCACATCATCTTTAAAGCGTTTTAATTGCGATAAGGCGCCTTCGTGAATCACGACATGATCACGCAACAAGCGCACTTTCGCTCCACGGCGGACAAGTCCTTCTTTGACCATGCAACCGGCAACTTTACCAACCTTTGAAACAGAAATAACCTGACGCACCTCGGCATACCCCAAAATCTTTTCTTTATATTCGGGTTCAAGCAGGCCTTCCAATGCTTTTTTCATATCATCCGCAACATCATACACAATGGAATAATACCGGATGTCAACGCCGTCACGCTTGGCCATTTCACGGGCGGTCGGATTGGCACGCACATTAAACCCGATCACAATTGCTTTGGATGCCCGGGCCAATGTAATATCCGATTCGGAAATAGCTCCCACACCACTGTGCAACACGTGAACTTTAACGGCATCATTGGCAATCTTGGATAAAATACCGTTCAACGCTTCCACAGATCCTTGCACGTCACCTTTCACCAAAACGGGCAGTTCTTTAATTTCGCCGGCTTTGATTTTGGCTAACAAATGTTCGGCGCTGCTGATCGTCTTAACCTGTAAGCTTTCACGCGCTTTACGTTGACGATAGGCAGAAATTTCCCGTGCCCGACTTTCCGAATCAACAACAATAAAGTCATCTCCCGCACCCGGTGTTCCTTGCAACCCGATAACTTCAACCGGCTCACTCGGCAACGCCGACGAGACACGTTTGCCCTGATCATTAAACAAAGACCGAACGCGTCCCCATTCCTGACCCGAAACAAAAATATCACCGACTTTTAACGTTCCCTTTTGAATCAAAACCGTTGCAACCGATCCGCGGCCTTTATCCATGCGCGCTTCAACCACAACACCTTCGGCCGAACGATCGGGGTCAGCTTTTAAATCCAATACTTCGGCCTGTAATAAAATGGATTCAACCAATTTATCCAAATTTATTTTTTTCTTGGCGGAAACTTCTACATCCAATACATCCCCGCCCATGGACTCAACAACTACCTCATGCGACAGTAAATCTGTCCGAACCCGATCCGGATTGGCTCCCGGCACGTCTATTTTGTTAATGGCGACCACAATCGGCACCCCGGCCGCTTTAGCATGGTGAATGGCTTCAACCGTTTGCGGCATGACCGAATCGTTTGCTGCCACAACCAATACGACCAAATCGGTCACTTTGGCTCCACGGGCCCGCATGGCGGTAAAAGCTTCATGTCCCGGAGTATCAATAAACGTCACTTTTTGACCATTGGGTAAAGCAACCTGATATGCCCCGATGTGTTGGGTAATACCACCCGATTCACCGGCCGCCACACTGGTTGACCGCAACGCATCCAACAAAGATGTTTTTCCGTGGTCAACGTGCCCCATAACAGTTACCACCGGCGGACGAGATACCATGTGTGCGGCATCATCTTCAGCAGTCTTTAAAAACTCTTCAACGTCGGCTTCGGCCACACGTTTTGCCTTATGGCCTAATTCGGCCACAACCAATTCGGCGGTGTCAGCATCAATGGTTTGCGTAATGGTCACCATCATTCCTAAT
Organism: uncultured Alphaproteobacteria bacterium; assembly: GCA_944392145.1. GTDB lineage: Bacteria > Pseudomonadota > Alphaproteobacteria > CAAHEQ01 > UBA3637 > CALXVS01. Next base: position 76,994 of record CALXVS010000001.1, read on the forward strand.
TTCATCAGTGTTTTGACAACCGTCGCCCCTTTTTCACTCATTCGGGTGGCTAATTCCTGCACCGTAATCGTTTCCGGAATGGTTACTTCACGAATAATTTTTTCGGCTGTTTTCAATTGTTCCAAATGTTTTAAACGTTCCTTTTCCCGTGACCGGCGAATAGAAGCCAACGACCGCCGTTGCGGCCGAAAACCGTCGGCATCATCATCTTCATCCGAATCACCGCTGCTTCTGTTTTTAAAGGCGCTTAAGTTCATTTTACCACCACGTTTATCTTCAAAATACGCGGCTTTGCGGTTTTGCCGTTCATCTGCCTCTTTCACCTCTTTTTTGCGAACGGCCGCCGGGGCTGCTTTTTGTTCACGTTCTTCCCGTGTCGGTGTCGCCTGACGTGCCGCGGCTTCAGCGGCCAATGCGGCGGCCGCTTCATCTGCTAACCGTTTTTTCTCGGCGGCCTGACGTTCTTCTTCCTCTTTCAGGCGACGTTCGGCTTCTTTTTGACGGGCAACCTCGGCCAATCGTTGTGCCTCTTGAATCAATTTTAATTTATACGAGGTATCTTCAGATAAAATCCCGGCAGGATTTTCCGGAGCAATCACCCGTTTTTTGCGCACTTCAACCTGAACCGTTTTCCCGCTGCCGACATTTTGGCGAACACGATTTCCCAAAGACAATGTTCCTTTTTTCAATTCCAATGTTTTCCCTGACAAGCTCAATGGTTTCTTTTCGTCCGTCATATCTGTTACCCTTTCTTATTGCCTGTTGTATCCAAAAAATAAGTCAATTTGCGGGCCGCATCGTGCAATTCATCTGCCAAGGCACTTTGCGTGGCTGCCACATACACACATGCCCCAATTCCCAATGCCGCCCCCAATTCATCCCGCGACAATGCCCGACAAACAAAGAATGAATCATCGGGACGAAACAACCGTTCGTGTTCACGTGCCGACGCATCCGGGCTTTCAAACGCAATTCGACATTGGCCGGCTGTGACAATCTCTTTGGTTCCCTCAAATCCGATTCCCAACACACCCGCTTTTCGGCACAATCCTAACAAAGACATTGTTTGTTTTTTCAGTTGCTCTGTCACGATATCAATTATGTCATTCGGAATATGAGCCAACTGATGTGCGTTTTTTTGAAAAACACGCTTTTGAATAGCCTCTTTCAATACATTTTGATCGGGAACAAGCCATATACCGCGCCCGGGTAACTTGCACGCCGCATCAAAAAACAATTTACCGTCCGGCGCCACCACAAACCGTAACATGTCACGGCGCGAAAGAACCTGACGCGTTACCGCGCAGGTCTTTTCACCTGTTGCTGCCGGTTTCTTAACGATTTTGGGCGTCTTGTTCAAACCAATGCTCCCGTGCTTTCATAATTAACCGGTTTGCCGCGGTTTCCGTCAAAGAACTTTCCGCCATTTCAAGCAGCTCATCCGTTGCCAGATCCGCCAAATCATCCCGTGTTTTAACGCCGTTTTGACCCAATTTGACCAATAAATCCAGATCTAAACCTTCCAGATTCTTTAAATCATCCTGAATGCCCAGGGTTTCAATTTGTTTGGTCAACGTGTCTTGCTTAATCAATAAATGTGCCTTAGCCCGATTTTGCAATTCTTCGGCCAACGCCTCATCAAACCCTTCTATTTTCAACAATTCTTCTTGCGGGATATAGGCGATATCTTCTACTTTGGCGAATCCTTCCTGAATTAACAAATGCGCCATCATATCATCAATATCCAGTGCCTGCATAAATAAATCTACGCGTTCTTTGGTTTCACGCGTGCGATGTTCAGATTCCTGCGCCTCGGTCATCATATCAATATGCCAACCGGTCAACTGACTGATTAACCGAATATTTTGTCCTCGGCGGCCGATCGCTAATGATAGTTGTTCTTCACTTAATACAACTTCAACGTTTTTACTATCTTCATCAATGACAATTTTTAAAACTTCATTCGGTGCCAAAGCATTAATGATAAATGTCGCCGGATCATCCGACCAGGTGACCACATCAATTTTTTCACCTTGAAGTTCGTTCACGATTGCCTGAATTCGAATACCGCGCACACCGATACAGGCGCCGCGCGCATCAACGGTAGAATCTTTTGAGGCAACCGCTACTTTAGACCGTGATCCCGGATCACGGGCAACCGCTTTAATTTCCACCAGGCCGTCATAAACTTCGGGAACCTCGGCCGTGAACAATTTAGCCAAAAACTGCGGATGTGAGCGAGACAAAAAGACTTGCGGTCCTTTCACTTCAAACCGCACATCCATAATCAGAGCACGTAACCGATCCCCGACACGGTAAATTTCACGTGGCAACAACTCATCTCGACGCAACAACGCCTCGGTGCGGCCCACTTCAACAATCAAATTTCCGCCTTCAACCCGTTTAACAATCCCGTTGATAATTTCTCCTTTTTTATCCTTCATATCGTTGTATTGGCACATCCGCTCGGCTTCACGCACTTTTTGCATAATGACCTGTTTTGCGGTTTGGGCTGCGATACGGCCGAAATCCATCGGTGGCAAATCGTCAACAATTTCATCCCCGATGTTTAAGCGTGCATTCTGTTTTTTGGCATCAGCTAAAGAAATTTGCGTAAATTCATCCTCTACCGTTTCAACAACCGTTTTGTATCGGGACATTTTAATGGCACCGTTATTGGGGTCAATTTGTGTGCGAATATCATATTCGGGACCGTATTTTGACCGGCCGGCTTTGGAAATGCCTTGCTCCATGGCTGCCAAAACGGCATTTTTTTCAATATTTTTTTCCCGCGCCAGCATATCTGCCATTTGAATCAGCTCGGGTCTGGGAAGTGTTGCATTTTGCATCATAATTCCTTTCATCTTTTAGTGTTGTTGTTTTTTAATCAATTCATCGGTCAAAATAAGCTTTGCCTTTAAAATATTGTCAAATTCAAAGGCAACCTTATTTCCTTCAAAATTCAACAAAACGGTATTGGGTGTTTCGCCAAGACCCAGCAGCTGTCCTTTAAAACGACGACGACCGCCGATGTCATGCACCGTTTCAATTTTTGCTTCAAACCCCGCAAAACGTTCATAATCATTTAACCGAACCAACGGACGATCAATCCCGGGTGACGAAACCTCCAATGTCCACCGACCGGGAATCGGATCGGAAACATCCAACAGAGCCGAAACCATTTTACTGATTGCTTCACAATCATCAACTGTCATGTCCCGCCGATCAAGACGTTCGGCCATTACCTGTAACGTTCGGACATCTCCACCGCGCAAAACAACACGGACAATTTCATACCCCATGTTTGTCAGTGATGGTTCTATTTGTGCCGTAATTTGTTCACATAATTCCATTTTTTTAATCCTTTTTTATCAAAAAAGGCGGAGCTTTTTAGGCCCCACCCTCTATCTGATTTTGAGAATGATGCCTCTATTATAACAAACAAAAAAAAAAAAGCAACTTTTTTTTGCAAAAAAACGATGAACGTGTCTTTTTTCGGAAAAATACTTGCAAATCACATTAAAAATTTGTAAAAAAAAAAGAGACCGTGTCATTCAAAAATAAGGATAAGCAGTATGATTTTACCGAAAATTACCTTTCCGGGCAGTAGTAAAAAAGAGGCTTCTACTCAACCGAGCACCCCAATACCACAGGTTTCTGTATCCCCCGATGCTGCACCGGCAGTGTCAACGACGGCATTACCGCAAATTCAGATTCCAGTTACGTCTGCACCACCATTACAACAAACGGACCGGAACCGATTTGCTCCGCCACAGCAAATGACGCCGGTTTCCACTCCGGCCGTTGTGCCGACGGAATCGGCACCTGCATCTCCTTCTAAACTGGTCAAGGACATACCTTTGCAGGCATCTGAACCTGTTGCTGATACGTCCGTATCACCCGCCGAAGAACAACCTGTGGTACATGCCCATTCCGTTCGCGATGTTAAGTTTGCCGATATTTGGATGACACCGGAAAACATTTCTTATATCCGTGATGTTAAAACAAAATGCGGTTTAATCCCCATTGAAACCGATGATTTAAGGGAATTTAAAAGTGTTTTAGAGCAAAATTATACGGGGTCTTCATCCTATGCTTTAAATTTTAAAGGGGAAAATTATCGTATTGAACGTATCATGACCACAACGGGTGTTCAATATAACTGCCGTAAAATGCCGACGGAAACACCGGATATTTTTTCGCTGGGATTGCCGCAGCCGGTTGTCAAGCAATTGGTTAGTTTATCCCAAGAAGCAGGCCTTATTTTAATCGGCGGACCAACGGGAATGGGTAAAACAACAACACTGTCAGCCTTACTGCGCCAATATTTGGAAAAAGACGGTGGTTTTTTATACACAGTGGAAGATCCACCCGAAATGCCGTTAAATGGTGTTTATCATGCCCGAAACGGTGCTTTAGGCTTGTGTAAGCAAACGCCTGTTGAAAACGAACGCTGGGAAGACGGCTTAAAATCTGCACTTCGTTCCCGGCCGCGTTATATTTTGGTTGGTGAGGTTCGGACGCCTGAAACAGCCTCGCAAGCTTTGCGCGCGGCAACATCGGGACACTTGGTTTTAACCACTATTCACGCCAATTCGGTAGAAGATGCTCTTAATTCCATGATTAAATACGCTGCAGGTGCAGGATTGCCCGAAATGTTGGTATTAGATCTGTTGGCGCGTTCTATTTTGGCCGTTATTCACCAAAAGTTGGTGGGCACAACCGTTTTACACCCCGTGATTCAATCTGCTTTTGCAAATCCGGATTTGGGCGTCGGGGATCAAATGCGTTCCACTATACGCGAAGGTAAAATCTCTTTGGGAACATTGATGGAAGCACAGGCCACAAAACTTTTGCAAGGGAAACCGTTGTTTAAGTCGTATTAAAAGGATTTAAACAGAAACCCCGCTGCTTGCCGGTAGTTTTCAAGATACAAAAAAGCCCTTGGTGTTATCCAAGGGCTTTTAGGAATGCGATAAAATCGCTTAAACCGCGGCCGGTTTATCCGCCATAGCGGTATCGGTAATCAGGGCGTCTTTATTTCGGGCATCCACGATTTCCTTATCCCGCTCAAGAGCTAATTCACGCAACCGCTGCATTTGGGCACCTGTTCCGGCCGGAATCAAGCGTCCGACAATCACGTTTTCTTTTAAGCCTAACAACTGATCCCGTTTACCGGCCGTTGCCGCTTCCGTCAACACACGCGTTGTTTCTTGGAACGATGCAGCCGAAATAAACGAACTCGTTTGCAAGCTGGCTTTGGTAATACCCAACAACACCGGTGCGGCTTTGGCCGGACGGCCTCCGGCGCGTTGCGCTTTAACGTTTTCCGCCACAAGGGTTTGCTTGTCAACCTGTTCCCCGGCCAACAACGTGGTATCACCCGCGTCGGTTACTTCCATCTTTTGCATCATCTGACGCACAATAACTTCAATGTGTTTATCATTGATACGTACGCCCTGCAAACGATAGACGGCCTGCACTTCTTTAATCAAGTAATGCGCCAACGCTTCTACCCCCTGCACGCGCAGGATATCATGCGGCACAGGCGACCCTTCCATTAACATATCGCCTTTTTGAACGATATCGCCTTCGTGCACGGCAACCGATTTCCCTTTCGGAATCAGGTATTCGCGCGTTTCACCATCATCGGCCACCACTAAAATCCGGCGTTTTGTTTTGAAATCGGCGCCAAATTCAACGCGACCGTCAATTTCCGAGATAATCGCGGCATCTTTCGGCCGACGAGCTTCAAACAATTCCGCCACACGCGGCAAACCTCCCGTAATATCGCGGGTTTTAGTGCTTTCACGCGGCAATCGGGCCAACACATCACCCGGCTTCACCGCTTGCCCGTTGTCAACAACGATAACGGCATTTGCCATAAAATAATAGCGCGCCTCCATTCCGTTATTGAACTTTAACGTTTTTCCTTTGGTATCCGTCAACGCGATATGCGGCTTTTTGTCGGCTTTGGCCGATTGTTGATGATAATCGGTCACCACCTTTGATGACAAACCGGTTGCTTCGTCAATCACGTCGCGAATCGTCTCACCGTCAACCAAATCCTCGTATTTAACAATACCTTCCTTATCCACGATAATCGGCGTTGTATAGGGGTCCCAATCCGCCAAACGGGTTCCTTTGGTTACTTTGGCCCCGTTCTTTGTCAACAACCGTGCCCCATAGGGAACCTTATGACGGGCTTTTTCACGGTTGTTGGAATCCAACAACGAAATTTCGCAATTGCGGGACAACACAATAGCATCCCCTTTAGAATCCACGATGGTATTGCAGTTACCCAATTTGATTTTGGCATCAAACGCTGCATCAACACTGGATTGTTCAACACCACGCTGCGCCGTTCCACCGATGTGGAATGTCCGCATGGTCAACTGCGTTCCCGGTTCACCAATGGACTGGGCCGCGATAATACCGACAACTTCACCTAAATTGACCGGTGTTCCGCGCGCCAAATCACGTCCGTAACAGGCCGCGCAAATGCCGTTTTCGGCTTCACACGTCAACACGGAACGGATTTTCACCGATTCAACACCGACGGCATCAATTTTTTCAACGTCGTTTTCATCAATCAATTTATTTTTGGCAACGATAACCTCACCCGTTTCCGGATTGCGAATATCCTCAGCCGCTGTGCGGCCCAAAATCCGCTCACCGGTTGTGGCAATCACATCGCCGCCTTCAATAATCGGCTGAATCGTAATACCCTTATCCGTGCCACAATCTTCCATGGTGATAATGGCATCCTGCGCCACGTCAACCAGACGACGGGTCAGGTAACCGGAGTTCGCGGTTTTAAGCGCTGTATCCGCTAACCCTTTACGCGCACCGTGCGTTGAGTTAAAGTATTCCATAATCGTCAATCCCTCTTTAAAGTTAGAGGTAATCGGCGTTTCAATAATCTCACCCGACGGCTTCGCCATCAACCCGCGCATACCGGCCAACTGTTTCATCTGAGCCGCCGAACCGCGCGCCCCGGAATTGGCCATCATATAAACTGAATTGACGGGCTTGCCCGGTTCGGATTTGGAAATTTCTTTCATCATTTCCTCGGCAATCGCATCGGTGCATGAGGCCCAGGCATCAACCACTTTGTTGTATTTTTCAAGGCGTGTAATCAACCCGTCCTGATATTGACGTTCAAACTCGGCAGTTTTCTTTTCTGTTTCGGCCAACAGCTTTTTCTTTGTTTCGGGGACAATTAAATCGTCTTTACCAAAAGAGATACCGGCCTTAGCTGCCTGACGGAATCCTAACGCCATCATTTTATCGGCAAAAATACATGTTGCTTTCTGACCGCAGTGACGATAAACCGCATCAATGATGTCCGACACTTCTTTTTTACGAATCAGACGGTTCATCGTGCTGAACGGAATACGGGCGTGATCCGGCAAAATAGAGGCCAACTTAACCCGACCCGGCGTTGTATCAACCAATCGCGTTACTTTTTCGCCGTTATCTTCCATAATGGTTAAGCGCACTTTAATTTTTGCATGTAATGAAACGACTTTTTCAAATAACGCATGTTCAATTTCCTGTGCATCCGCAAAAATCATTCCTTCGCCCGGTTCACCGTCCCGTTCCATAGACAGGTAATACAGACCCAAAATAATATCTTGCGTCGGTACGATAATCGGCTTACCGCTGGCGGGTGATAAAATATTGTTCGTTGACATCATCAACACGCGCGCTTCTAACTGCGCTTCGGTTGACAACGGGACGTGAACAGCCATCTGGTCACCGTCAAAGTCCGCGTTAAACGCTGTGCAAACCAACGGGTGCAATTGAATCGCTTTGCCTTCAATCAAAACCGGCTCAAATGCCTGAATCCCCAATCGGTGCAACGTCGGCGCCCGGTTCAGCAAAACCGGATGCTCGCGAATCACTTCGGATAAAATATCCCACACTTCAGGGCGTTCTTTTTCCACCATGCGCTTTGCGGCTTTGATTGTTGTTGCCAAACCCCGTTGTTCCAACTTTGAATAAATAAACGGTTTAAACAATTCCAATGCCATGCGTTTAGGCAACCCGCACTGATGCAGCAATAACTCCGGCCCCACCGTAATCACGGAACGGCCCGAATAGTCCACACGTTTACCCAACAGGTTTTGACGGAAACGACCTTGCTTTCCTTTCAGCATATCTGCCAAAGATTTTAACGGACGTTTATTGATTCCCGCAACGGCGCGGCCGCGACGACCGTTATCAAACAACGCATCCACTGATTCTTGCAACATGCGTTTTTCGTTACGGATAATGATTTCCGGCGCGCGCAGTTCTAACAACCGTTTTAACCGATTGTTCCGGTTAATGACACGACGATATAAATCATTTAAATCAGATGTGGCAAACCGACCGCCGTCTAACGGCACCAACGGCCGCAATTCCGGCGGAATAACGGGTAATACATCCAACACCATCCATTCGGGACGTGAGCCTGATTCTAAAAAGGCGTCCACCAGCTTTAAGCGCTTGACAATCTTTTTGCGTTTCATGTCCGACGTCGTTTCAATCAAATCGGCCCGCAACTGCGCCGCCTCGGCCGGCAAATCAATCGCCGACAACAATTCTTTGATTGCCTCGGCCCCGATACCGACACGGAACGTATCCTCACCGTATTCTTCCAAAGCGGATTGATATTGTTCTTCACTTAATAAGTCGTGCAGTTTCAACGATGTTAAGCCCGGCTCAATCACAATGTATTTTTCAAAATACAAGACCGCTTCCAGGTTTTTCAATGTCATATCCAGCAAAGTGCCAATCCGGCTGGGCAACGATTTCAAAAACCAAATATGCGTTACGGGACAGGCCAATTCAATATGCCCCATGCGTTCGCGCCGCACCTTGGCCAATGTCACTTCCACACCACACTTTTCACAGGTAATCCCGCGATATTTCATGCGTTTGTATTTACCGCACAAACATTCGTAATCCTTAACCGGACCGAAAATTTTGGCACAGAATAATCCGTCTTTTTCCGGCTTAAATGTCCGATAGTTAATTGTTTCGGGACGTGTTACTTCACCAAACGACCACGACCGGATTTTTTCCGGTGACGCGATAGAAATACGAATGTCATCAAACGATTGCGGCGATGTCACTTCAGTAAAGGTTTTAATCAAATCATTCATGTTGTTTTACCTCTTTATCTCGTTAATGGATTATCAAAGAGGGGGGAAATCCCCCTCCCCGATTAACTATTTCTCTGTCTGATTCAGTTCAACATCCAACCCCAAGGAACGCATTTCCTTGACCAAAACGTTAAACGATTCTGGAATTCCGGATTCAAAATTATGATCCCCCCGAATAATCGTTTCATACGCTTTAATACGGCCGGACACATCATCCGATTTGATCGTCAGCATTTCCTGCAACGTATAGGCGGCACCGTAAGCTTCCAATGCCCACACTTCCATTTCGCCGAAACGCTGACCACCGAACTGCGCTTTACCACCCAGCGGTTGTTGCGTAACCAACGAATACGGTCCAATGGAACGGGCGTGGATTTTTTCGTCCACCAAGTGGTGCAGTTTCAACATGTAAATATAACCGATTGTGACTTTCCGATCAAACGGTTCACCGGTCAATCCGTCATACAGTGTCACCTGACCCGACGGGGACAAACCGGCCATTTCTAACATGTTTTTAATATCGTCCTGATGAGCCCCATCAAAAACGGGCGTCGCAATCGGCACACCGTTTTTCAGGTTTTCGGACATCGCCAACATTTCTGCGTCATCCATATCGGCAATCTGCTTTTTATATTCACGTTCACCATAGACTTCTTTTAACTTGGCCCGCAAATCGCTTGCTTTGGCATGTTGCGCCTTAACGGCATCAACAATTTCACCAATTTGACGACCCAATTCGTGACAGGCATATCCCAGGTGCGTTTCAAAAATCTGCCCCACGTTCATACGCGACGGCACACCCAACGGGTTCAACACGATATCCATCGGTGTTCCGTCTTCGGTATAAGGCATATCTTCAATCGGCAAAACGCGTGAAACAACGCCCTTGTTTCCGTGGCGACCGGCCATTTTATCACCCGGCTGCAATTTCCGTTTGGTGGCAATGAAAACTTTAATTTTTTTCAATTCACCTGCCATCATTTCATCGCCGCGTTGCAGTTTTTCCACACGATTTTCAAACCGTTCCTGAAGCCGTTTTTCGGCTGCCAATAATGTTTCAATCAACTGCTCCAATTCAGCCATGATTTTATCATCTTCAACGGAAATGGCCCGCAAGTGATATCCGGCAATACCGTCAATCACCTCTTTTGTCAAAACCGTTCCGGATTTAATCCCTTCAGCCTTAACAACCTTTTGTCCCGCCAACAGCTTCCGCATCCGATCATAAAAACTACCTTGCAAGATGGCTTTTTCGTCATCACGGTCTTTGGCTAACCGATTGATTTCTTGCTGCTCAATGGATAAGGCCCGCTCGTCCTTTTCAACACCGCGACGCGTGAACACACGCACATCCACCACCGTTCCGGAAATTCCGGGCGGCACACGCAAGGATGAATCCCGCACATCAGCGGCCTTTTCACCAAAAATCGTGCGCAGCAGTTTTTCCTCCGGCGTCATGACCGTTTCGCCTTTCGGCGTCACTTTTCCGACCAAAATATCACCCGGTTTAACATCGGCCCCTACATAAATGACACCCGTTTCATCCAGGTTTTTCAAACCTTCCTCACCAACATTCGGAATGTCGCGCGTGATTTCTTCCTGACCCAGCTTGGTATCGCGGGCGGTCACTTCAAATTCCTCCAGATGGATTGATGTAAACACATCATCCCGGGCAATCCGCTCGGAAATTAAAATTGAGTCTTCATAATTATAACCGTTCCACGGCATAAACGCTACCAAAACGTTTCGCCCCAACGCTAATTCACCTAATTGGGTACAAGGACCGTCAGCAATAATATCACCTTTTTTCACCTCATCCCCCGCGTGCACCAACGGTCGCTGCGTCATACAGGTTCCTTGGTTAGAACGTTGGAATTTTTCCAATGTGTAAATATCCACGCCCGACGATGTCGTCGTTAAATCCTCTGTTGCCCGAATAACGATACGGGCCGAATCAACCTGTTGCACAACACCGCTGCGCTTAGCTGTGATAGCCGCCCGCGAATCCCGTGCAACAACACCTTCCATACCGGTTCCGACCAACGGCGCTTCCACTTTTAACAAGGGAACACCCTGACGTTGCATGTTTGACCCCATCAAGGCCCGGTTTGCGTCATCGTTTTCCAAAAACGGAATCAACGAGGCTGCCACAGAAACAACCTGCTTCGGCGAAACATCAATCATATCAATTTCTTCCGGTTTGGCCAAAATCACTTCACCGGCATGACGCGCGGTCACAAACTCTTCTGTTAAACGACCTTTATTATCCAATTTGGCGTTCGCCTGAGCAATGGTGTATTTACTTTCCTCCATCGCGGACAAGTAAACCACGTCATCCGTTACTTTACCATTTGCGACTTTGCGATACGGACTTTCAATAAATCCATATTTGTTGACTTTAGCAAACGACGCCAAAGAATTGATCAACCCGATGTTTTGCCCTTCCGGCGATTCAATCGGGCAAATACGGCCGTAATGTGTCGGATGCACGTCGCGCACTTCCATACCCGCGCGATCCCGCGTCAATCCTCCCGGACCTAATGCCGATAAACGCCGTTTGTGCGTAATTTCCGCCAACGGATTATTTTGATCCATAAACTGCGACAACTGCGATGAGGCAAAGAACTCGCGCACTGCAGCTGATAACGGCTTGGCATTGATTAAATCACATGGCATGACCGTATCAATTTCACTGGACGTCATCCGTTCGCGAATCATGCGTTCCATACGCAACAATCCCAAGCGGTATTGGTTTTCCATCAACTCACCGACCGAGCGCACCCGACGATTGCCCAAGTTATCAATATCGTCAATAGTTCCCCGCCCGTCTTTTAAATCAACCAATGTTTTTAAAATACTTAAAATATCTTCTTTCCGTAACGTACGCACCGTATCGGGCACATCGGCCATATCAAATCCCAAACGGGCATTCATTTTGACACGTCCGACATTGGATAAATCATAGCGCTCCAGGTCAAAGAACAGGCTGCGGAACAACGCATCGGCCGTTTCTACAACCGGCAGTTCGCCCGGACGCATGATTTTATAAATATCAATCAACGCCTCTTCACGCGTTGTGTTTTTATCCGCTACCAACGTGTTGCGGATATAAGGACCGACGTTGACATAATCAATATTCAAAACGGGCAATTCTTTGATTTTCAATTCGTCAATTTTCTTTAAATCATCTTCGGTCAGTTCATCTCCCGCTTCTAAAATCACTTCACCGGTTTTTTCATCAACAAAATCCGTAGCGACGAAACGTCCCAACAATTCATCTGACGAAACAGTGTATTCACTTAACCCGTCTTTTTTCAATTTATTGGCACGTGCCAAGGTCAATTTTTGACCCTTTTCCAAAACAACTTCACCGGTTTTGGCATTCACTAAATCCGTTGTTAATTTAACACCCTTCATCAATTCGGGAACAAACGCGGATTTCCAGTTTTTCTTGTCTCTCTTAAACCGAATCGTTTCATAAAAAGAGGATAAGATTTCTTCCTTGCTCATCCCATAAACATCGGCCGGATCCAATGCGACACCATCTTTTTCTGCCTGAGCTCTTTTTTGAGCAGTTTCGGCACTGTCCAACGCATACAGGAATGATGACACGGGCAACTTACGACGGCGGTCAATACGGACATATAATAAATCCTTGGCATCAAATTCAAAATCAATCCATGATCCGCGATACGGTATAATCCGCGCCGCAAACAAAAACTTTCCTGACGAATGCGTTTCACCGTTATCATGATCAAAAAATACACCGGGGGAGCGATGCATTTGCGACACGACGACACGTTCCGTTCCGTTAACGATAAACGAGCCTTTTTCCGTCATCAGGGGTAAATCACCGACATAAACGTCCTGCTCTTTAATATCGCGAATGGAACGGGTGCCGGCGGCAGCATCTACATCCCATACCACAAGACGCAGTGTCGCCCGCACTGATGCGGCATAAGTTAATCCCCGCTTTAAGCATTCATCTACATCAAATTTTGGTTCATCCAATTCATATCGGATAAATTCTAAATCACCCCGTCCGGCAAAATCATGAATGGGGAAAACGGATTTAAAAACGGCCTGTAAACCGCTATCCTCTCTTTCGGAAACGGGAACGCCGTCCTGCAAAAACTGTTTGTATGAATTGGTTTGAACCTCTATTAAATTCGGCATCTCTACAGCAGCTTCAATACGGCCGAAATTTTTGCGGGCTCTTCTGCGATTCGTTTCGGATTTGATCATTTATACATCCCCATAAATTCAAATAAATTTTCCGGTTAAAAGGAACCGGAGCCTTTTGGTCTTTTAAGACGCTGTTAGGTCGTTATCAATTTCTGCAAATTGAAACGACCCAACAGACCCTATTTTCAAAGTTAACTTATTTCAATTCAACTTTGGCGCCGGCAGCTTCTAACTGCTTTTTAATCTTTTCGGCTTCTTCCTTGCTGACACCTTTCTTCAATTCTTTCGGCGCGCCTTCAACCAAGTCTTTGGCTTCTTTTAAGCCCAAGCCCGTGATTGTGCGCACTTCTTTAATTGCGTTGATCTTGTTGGCACCGCCTTCAACCAAAATCACGTCAAATTCGGTTTTTTCTTCGGCAGCGGCAGCAGCACCCGCGGCAGCAACAGCTACCGGCGCAGCAGCGGACACGCCCCATTTTTCTTCCAACATTTTGGACAGCTCGGCCGCTTCCAACACGGTCAAAGCAGATAATTCTTCAACGATTTTATTCAAATCAGCCATTTTAATACTCCATTTTATAATAATAAGTTATTTTTACTAAATTAACAAAATAAGCCGTTAAGCCGCCTGTTCCTTTTCGGAATAAGCTTTGGCCACACGGGCAATCGCACCGGCCGGAGCGACCAACAAACCAACCAGTTTGCCGCGCAGTTCGTCCAAAGACGGTAAAGCAGCCAAAGCCTGAATGGTTTTGACGTCAATCTTTTTTCCGTCCATGACACCGCCGACAACTTCCAGCTTGTCATTGTTTTTCGCCATTTTCACAACCGCACGCGCCGCCGAAATATTATCGGACGAATACGCAATTGCCGTCGCCCCCGTCATCAAATCTTGAATAGATTCGCACGGAGTTCCTGCCAGAGCCAATTTTGTTAAACGGTTTTTTGTCACTTTATAGCTGGCGCCATCTTGACGCACGGCATTTCTTAACTCGGTCGTTTCGGCCATTGTTAATCCCTTATTCAAGGTAACAACAACCAAAGCAGACGCATTAAACACCGCGTTCAATTCGGAAATCAGCTTTTGTTTTTCTTCGCGTTTCACGTTTTGTCTCCGCTTGTTGATTTATAAATCACTTTATAAATCTTGTTTCTACACAGGTTTTTTTCAAAACCCAACCAAACCTGCCCAGAAACCCGCCTCGTTATTCCAATGGAATATTTGATGTGTGTTCTGTCTATTGCGGGCGGGATGCTTCCCCTTAAGTCTCATCCCGTGATGAGCGCCCGCAGTCTTGGACAGGCATTTTTTTTGCGTCCTGTTAAACAGGGCACAAAACTTTTGTTATCCGGCAACGCTGGATACGCTGACTTTTACACCGACACCCTGTGTCGTGCTCAACGTTATGCGTTGCAGATAAACACCTTTCGCTGAAGCGGGTTTTAAAGCAAGCAATGCCTTGATAAACGCTTCAACGTTTTGCTTGATTTGATCGGCACCGAAACTGGCCTTACCGATACCGGCATGCACGACAGCCGACGGATCAACCCGGAATTGCACTTGACCGGCTTTCGCAGCTTTCACCGCATCGGCGACCGCCATGGTTACCGTTCCCAATTTCGGGTTCGGCATCAATCCTTTAGGACCCAACACTTTTCCTAAGCGACCAACCACACCCATCATATCAGGTGTAGCGATTAAGCGCTGAAAATTAATCTTTCCGACCATAATATCGGCTGCCAAATCCTCATCACCGACTAAATCGGCACCGGCTTTTTTCGCTTCTTCCGCTTTCGGACCCTTGGCAAACACGGCCACTGTCAGGGTTTTACCCGTTCCGGCCGGCAATGACACCGCACCACGCACCATTTGATCGGATTGCTTCGGATCAACACCAATTTTTACAGCAATATCAACCGTTTCATCAAATTTAGCACTCGCCGTCCCTTTAATGACCTGAATCGCTTCATCCAATTCATACACTTTCTGCGTATCAACCGTTTCATAGGCCTTTTTCAATCTTTTTCCGTATGTCATGACCTTACTCCACTTCAATACCCATAGAGCGCGCTTGACCGGCAACCATTTCCATCGCGGATTCAACCGTATGGCAATTCATATCCGGCATTTTTTGCGCTGCGATTTCTTTAATCTGCGCTTGTGTAATCTTGGCAACTTTCTTCCGTCCCGGTTCTTGCGATCCGCTCTTTAAGCCCGCTGCTTTTTTAATCAGATAACTAACCGGCGGCAATTTCGTCACGAACGAAAACGTTCTGTCGGCATATGCCGTAATAATGACGGGAATCGGCGTCCCCGGTTCCATTTTTTGCGTTTTAGCGTTAAACGCCTTACAGAATTCCATAATATTCAAACCGCGCTGACCCAACGCCGGACCAACCGGAGGGGAGGGGTTTGCCTTACCCGCTTCAATCTGAAGCTTGATAAAACCAATAACTTTCTTTGCCATTTTTTAACCTCTAAAAAACTTCATCCGATTCATGAAACAAAATTTGTTCTGAAGTTCTGTGGTCCGACAATGGCTTGTCCGCCACAAAGACAAAGGGCACGAATCGGTTTTACCCCTTGCTTAAAACACGTTCAGGCCTTTTTAACCTGCGTAAAATTCAAATCTACCGGCGTCGGCCGCCCAAAAATAGACACCAATACCTTTAAGCGTTCCTTACCTGCATCCACATCTTCAACTGTTCCAACAAACGAAGCAAAAGGTCCGTCAACCACACGCACCTGTTCTCCAACTTCATAAGTCATCATTGAACGCGGTTTTTCCACACCCTCTTTAACTTGATTCACGATTCGCAACGCTTCCGCTTCGGAAATCGGTGTCGGCGTTTTACCCCCCAAAAAGCCGGTTACCTTCGGCGCCCCATTGACCAACTGCCACGTTTCGTTACTCATTTCCATTTTTACCAGCACGTAGCCGGGAAAAAATTTACGCTCGGATTCAACTTTTGCGCCGTTTTTAACACTGATTACATTTTCAGTCGGCACCATTACTTCCGTGATTTTATCTTGTAACCCCTTTTTTTCAGCCTGTTCCATAACAAAATCGGCGACTTTTTTTTCAAATCCGGAATACGCATGCACCACATACCAACGCACTGCCATCTTTTATCCTCCCACAACAAAACGAATCGCTGCCGCGAAAATCAAATCAATCAAAAACAAAAAAAACGCCAAAGCAACGCTCATCACCAAAACAACGATTGTTCCTTGCATCGTCTCGGAACGTGTCGGCCAAGTAATCTTGGCGATTTCCTGTTTCACTTGGCGAACAAATTGCGCCGGTGTTGTTTTCATATCTTCCTCTTTCTTTTTATTGGCAGGGGCAGTAGGGATCGAACCCACGACCTTCGGTTTTGGAGACCGACGCTCTACCAGTTGAGCTATACCCCTTTCTTTTCAAACTTTTAAAAACAAATAGCTGAACGTCAACCACCCGCAAATAAAAGTCGGGACGAGTAATAATACCCGCCCCGACAAAAAATGTCAAGTCTTTTTTAACAAAAGACCGATTTTTTTAGTCTGCCGACATCATTCAATGATCTTTGAAACGACACCGGCACCAACCGTATGACCGCCTTCACGAATAGCAAAGCGCAATCCTTCGCTCATCGCAACCGGCGCAATCAACGTCACGGTAATTTTGACATTGTCACCCGGCATAACCATTTCGACACCGGCAGGCAATTCAATTGTTCCCGTCACGTCCGTTGTGCGGAAATAGAATTGCGGACGATAGTTCGCAAAGAACGGTGTATGACGACCGCCTTCTTCTTTGCTTAAAACATAGCATTCCGATTCAAACTTCGTATGCGGCGTGATAGTCCCCGGCGCAGCCAAAACTTGACCACGTTCCACTTCTTCACGTTTTGTCCCGCGGAGCAAGACACCGACGTTATCACCGGCTTCACCTTGATCCAACAATTTGCGGAACATTTCAATACCCGTACAGGTCGTTTTCTGTGTCGGTTTTAAACCAACGATTTCAACTTCGTCACCGACTTTGATAACACCGCGTTCAACACGCCCCGTCACAACGGTACCACGACCGGAAATTGAGAACACATCTTCAATCGGCATCAAGAACGGTTCATCTTTCGGACGATTCGGCTGCGGGATGTAAGAATCAACCGCTTCCATCAATGACAAAATGGCATCTTTACCGATTTTGGCATCGCCACCTTCCAAAGCAACTTTGGCAGAACCTTTAATAATGGGGATATCATCACCTGGGAATTGATAGGAAGACAGCAATTCACGCACTTCCATTTCAACCAAATCCAACAATTCCGGATCATCAACCATATCCACCTTGTTCATGAACACGACAATCGCGGGAACGCCGACTTGACGCGCCAACAAAATGTGTTCACGTGTTTGCGGCATCGGACCATCAGCAGCCGACACAACCAAGATTGCACCATCCATTTGCGCAGCACCCGTAATCATGTTTTTCACATAGTCAGCGTGACCCGGGCAGTCAACGTGCGCATAGTGACGGTTAGCCGTTTCATATTCAACGTGTGATGTTGAAATGGTAATACCGCGGGCACGTTCTTCCGGCGCCTTATCAATATTGGCATAATCAACAAAAGCAGCACCGCCTTGTTCGGCCAACACTTTGGTAATAGCCGCCGTCAAAGTGGTTTTACCGTGGTCAACGTGACCGATGGTGCCGATATTGCAGTGCGGCTTTGTTCTTTCAAATTTTTCTTTACTCATTTAATACTTCCTTAACTGATCAGTGTTAAAAAAAATGAAATTCCTTGGCACGGAACTTCGTTATTGGAGCGGGTGAAGGGAATCGAACCCTCGTGATCAGCTTGGAAGGCTGGAGCTCTACCATTGAGCTACACCCGCTTACAGGTTCATTCAGCCCCGATGGTGGAAGGGGAAAGATTCGAACTTTCGTAGACGTGAAGTCGGCAGATTTACAGTCTGCTGCCATTAACCACTCGGCCACCCTTCCAATGTCGGGACAGAGCTTGATTATGCATTTTTTTCTTGCAGTTGTCAAGCGTTTTTTTTATACTTTTAAAAAAAAGGTATTCTTTCATGAATAAAAAAAGACATTCACATTTATCGCAACCTATAAATAATAAAACCAATCACCTGAAAAAAAATGACCGGTTGTTGTGGCTTTACGGTCGTCATCCGGTAGAGGCCGCTCTTAAAAATCCGCGGCGACAGGCAATTCAGCTTTTATTGACACCGGGAACAACCATCAATACATCAACAAATTTTCCGACGCGTGTTGTTTCCAAAGCAGAGTTAGAGTCTTTGTTACCTGCCGGTGCCGTGCATCAGGGAATGGCATTGTCCTGTTATCCGCTTCAATCGGAAGAGACCGATTCTTTTTTAAAGAAAATCGCAACAAAAGACAAAAGTGTTCTTTTGTTATTAGATCAAGTGACCGATCCGCATAATGTCGGCGCCATGTTGCGATCGGCCGTTGCCTTTCATGCGGATGCTGTCTTCATGCCGGCTGACGGAGCCCCCGACGAAACGGGCGTTTTGGCAAAATCTGCCAGCGGTGCGTTAGATATGATTCCCTTGATCAAAGTGACAAACCTGACACGTTTGATGGAAAAACTGAAAGAGCAAGGGTTCTGGTGTATCGGTATGGACGGAAACGCCCCAAAAGCAGCTTACGATGACACACTACCTAAAAAATGTGCTTTTGTGATGGGATCAGAAGGAGACGGACTCAGACGTCTGACACGTGAAACCTGTGATTATATGACGAAACTTCCCATTGACTCAAAAATTGACAGTTTGAATGTTTCAAACGCCGCCGCAATTGTTCTTTATGAGTGGAATCGGCAGCATCATGGGTGAAAAGACAGTGCCAAAACTGATTTTGCTGGACTGTGACGGGGTTTTATATCCGACCGAACAACTGCCCTTTCGTTGTTTTATGACCGCACTTCAAAAAACATGGGATTTGCTTCATGTATCCCCTCAAACTGTTCAAACCGCTAAGGAAAAACGAAACGCTGCCGACTATACCGGTATTTATAATCATATTTTGTTTGTATGCCGCGAAACACAGCTTGATTTTAACCGGGTTACAGATGTCTTTTTGCAACAAGTGGATTACGGGGGATTAAAACCCAATCCGACATTAAAAAAACAATTGGAAGATTTAAACCGAAAAATTCCGTGTTGCATTGTCACAAACAATCATAAAAAACACCTAAATACTGTTTTAAACCGGGTATTCGGTATTACTTCCGAAACAAATTTTCTCCCTCAAATTGATATTTCGGACCGATTTGACGGCACAGGATTCTTATCCAAAAAAAATCCGACTTGTTTTTTAAAAATTTGTCGCCGGTTTAACGTGACCCCGCAACAAACCCTCTGTGCCGATGACACACCGACGATTTTAAAGATTGCCAAAAGGACGGGACTTAAGACCCTGCTTGTCCATCAATGTCTGCCCCTTTATCCGCAAATCGGTGCTTGCTTGGCCAAATTACGCCAAAAAGATTAATTTTTTCACCTTGTCAAACCGTTTTTTTTCTGATATAATGATTTCCCGTCAGGCAACTGACTATGATGCTAAACGAGGAGTGAAATAGATGTAGTGGACTCGGGGGCAGTGCCCGACACCTCCACCAATTTTAAACGGTCTTAAAAAGGCACCGTTTTTCAACAGCCGGGTTTGTTGATTTAAACGGGGAAAGGGAAGCAAAAATCATTTTGACGTGTATTTTAACATACACGAAAAAGGATTTTAACGATAAGGCACCGTTTTTTCAACAGCCGGGTTTGTTGATTTAAACGGGGAAAGGGAAGCAAAAATCATTTTGACGTGTATTCAAACATACACGAAAAAGGATTTTAACGACAAGGCACCGTTTTTTCAACAGCCAGGTTTGTTGATTTAAACGGGGAAAGGGAAGCAAAAATCATTTTGACGTGTATTTTAACATACACGAAAAAGGATTTTTGCGACAAGGCACCGTTTAAATCAACAAAGACGGGGGTGAAACAGGATCGACACGCATAATAAAGACTTTTTCTTGCATTCGGCATGGTACCGTCGTTAAAGGACTAAAAAAAATAAATGCAAATGATAATTTTGCTCCGGTTGCAAAAGCGGCGTAAGCTGAAGAAACAACCGATTAATTCCTTGGGCATATGAGCGCCGAAGGTGGGGGTGGCCGGTTTCCCCAGCAACAGAAAAACCGGCACTTTTTTTAGGAGAAGACATGCATCCGAAATATTTCAGGTATTTAAGAAAAGCGTATATAACAATGGCTGCCGATATTTTAAAAGACGTGGCAAAAAATGGCTTAACGGATGAAAGTTATTATTTTATTTCTTTTGACACGTGTCATCCGCAGGTGGAAATGCCGGCTTTTTTAAAGGCAAAATACCCCAAAGAAATGAGCATTGTTTTACAACATCAATTTGACAATTTAAACGTTTCGGATACGGAGTTTTCGGTAGAGTTGACATTTGGCGGGACACCAGCAACACTGGTGATTCCATTTGAAGCCCTTATTTATTTTGCCGATCCGGCACAAGAATTGGCCTTGCCCTTGCAATTTTCTTTTAATTCGGAAAACGCGAACTCATCTCAAGAGTCTTCACCATCCGAAACAGCAGAAGTGATTGATTTAAAAAGCCGTTTTAAAAAATGAAAAAACATTCATTAATGATTCGCGGACACGCGACCAGTTTATCCCTGGAACCGGCGTTTTGGGATGCCTTAGAGAAAATCGCCCGCGACAAAGGCACGTCACGCATGGCCCTTATTACGCAAATTGATGCCACACGCACGACAAATCTTTCCAGCGCGCTGCGTGTGTTTATTTTAGATACATTACTGAAAAAAAGCGGTTTATCCGACAATCAACCAAATAATTAAACCCACACCTAAAAGAACCCGGTAAATACCAAAAACCGCAAATGAAGCATACTTTAACCACCGCATCAAACCAAAAATAACCAAAAAACCTAACACAGCGGCCCACATAATGCCTGCCGTCATTTGTGATAAAACCGCATCTGTCAACTGATGATCACGCCAAGCACAATAAAAAACATATGCGGCCCCTAATGCAATGGTCGGCACGGATAACAGCATGGAAAAACGGGCACTGGCTTCACGCGTAATCCCCAAAGCCCGGGCACAGGTCATGGTAATACCCGACCGCGATGTGCCGGGAACCAAAGACAATACTTGGGCACATCCAATTAAAAAGGCTGATTTTAACGTTATATCGTTAAACGAACGCTGCCGTGGTGCACGCGCATCTATCAACCATAAGAGCACGCCATAAAAAATAGACGTTCCCGCAATCACAGCAACAGACCGAAACGATTCTTCAATGAAAGATTTTAAAAAGAATCCGACAAATACAACAGGAAGCGTTGCAACAATGACACGTTTTAATAATTCCCGTTGTGTTCCTTTTTGAAATAATCCCAATATCATGTCCCGTATGTCTCGCCAAAAATAAGCCATCACCGCCACCAATGTTCCCAAATGCAGTGCGATATCCATAACAAGGGTTTGCGGTGAAACCTGAAATTTTTCCAGTAAAATTAAATGTCCCGATGAACTGATCGGTAAAAATTCGGTTAAACTTTGCACCAAAGCGGGAATAATGATTGAAAACAGCATAAAAAATCCTTTATTTTTATTTAAGTCTAATGATCCTACATTCTTTTGTCAAGGGCGTGTAAACCTTGTTTTATAAAAATGTCCTATTTAGCGGTTATGTTACATATATAATTATCCTTGTTGTCATATTTTGTGATATATTTAATTAAATTCTTCATGTCCTTTTCCATAAAACATCCGGTTCCTCTCCTGTTCTTTATGTTACATAAAGGATCCTTTTCTTTAGACACTGTATTTTTGTTTTATCCCATTGTTTTATAAGAAAAAATCAAACCATGTCGCTGTATTTTTATCCCCTTAAGTTTAAGTGGTAACTATCGGACCTGTATTGTCACTAAAAAAGTATTTTGCACATGGATTTAGTGTTTAAAAACAACACATTGATTCCGTTTCAAAAAGGAACCTTTTTTTGCAACTGTTTTTTTATGGTTTTTGAAAAAAAGAAAAATTAGCTGATTTTGCATTTAAATAAGTGTGTTAGGACAAAAAAATCCCGTTATTTGTTTTTGTCCGATTCGGGCGTTACAAAAAGGTTCCTTTATGTAACATAAAGAACAGGTTGAAACCAAGCTGTTTTATGGGAGGTTACATGTGGAACGTATTTAAAAAGGTATGGGTTAAGGGCAATAAAAGCGGCATTCATGTTGCCTGGATCCTCGTGTCAAGCACAAGGATGACATGGACTTGGTTGTCCGCTATCGCGGGTGAAGCGCTCTCATTTATTCGGGATGCGCACAACGCCAAGCATGACGGGCGGAGAGGTGTCACGGACAGCGACACCCTGTCTCCGTCCGTGTCCTCCCGCCATCCTCTTTTGTCCGAAACAGGTCGCTCTATGATAGAGATGTTGGGGGTCTTGGCCATTATCGGCGTGTTAAGTATTGCTGCTGTCGCCGGGTATCGTTTCGCCCTGTTAAAGTTCCGCGCCAATGAAGTCATCAACGAACTCAACATGCGCGCTATCAATGTGTCCGCCCAAATGCTTAACACCGGCACTGTCTATGAAAAAAACGAACTGATTGAAGACGGATTCGGCGATACCCTGACCGTCGGTTTCCCCGTTGAAACCGCTATCTCGGACAGAAACACCGATTACTTTGAAATCCTGGTCAGCGATATCCCGGCTGATCTGTGTCGTCAAATCCTGCGCGATTATGAAAACCCTATCATGATCTTTGTCAATAACGTGCGCTATAACGCCGATACAACCATCTGTGATGACGAAACACAAAATGCCTTAAACGATATGGGCTTTATTTATAAAAACGACCTGGGGACGCACGAAGCGTGTTCCGAAAAAGGGTATTTTGACGAAGAGGACTTTCAGTGTCACTGTTCGGGCAACACCTATCTGGACATTTACACGAACGATTGTTTGTGTCCGGCGGGGCACGTCTGGAGCGCCGGGGAAGGCACCTGTATTGAGTCTATTTGTCCAGAAGGACAGTTTGAGACTTTAAAAAACGGGTGTGTGCCGTGTTCGGATGACAAGACCTATACCATCGCGACAGATGAACGCCACAAACAGCTGTGCGAAGCCTCCACCTGCGGGCGAATCGTGGTGGGGAATTTATGTCGTCATTCTTCTTATATATGTGAACCCGGAAAACAATTTAATAATCCGTGGAGAGATGCCTGTTATAATTGTGAAACGGAAGCTTTGGGGGGTGTTTATATCGGCTCCGATGCGGGAAGTCAGGCTTTATGTTTGCAATGTCCAAATCACCATATTACCGCGAACGTCTATTGCACTGTTAACAATTATTGCAAAAATCAAGGAATGTTTCAAGGCGTTGATGGAGGCTCTGGATATGCCTCTTGCTACAGCTGCAATACCATTTCTGCTGTTCAAATCGGGACCCATTCTGATGATATTGCTGCTTGCAATGCCTGTCAAACAGCAGATGGACATCAGTTACGTAAGGCAATTGATGGTTGGTGTTATAAAATAATTTGCGATTCTGGTGAATTTAAGGGAACTGACGGCAGGTGTTATAAGTGTTCAATCCAACAACAAATTGAGGTGTCGGATGAATCCGGTTGTACGGATCCGGCCTGCGGACGACAAGAAATTATTCAGTCGGATAAAACATATTGTCGGTTGAATTGCCCTATCGGCACACATGTATTGCTAGATGACGGGTCTTGTTATGCTTGTGAAGAGCGGACATATTTTAAAGCAACGGCTGAACAATGTGATGGTTGTACTGTTCATAAAAGATCTTTATTACATTCAGATGATGGGGGGAAAACAGGAACTTGTGCCAGAAATGATATATGTGTTAAAGGAGAAAAATTCATGTATCGTTATAATGGTTATTGTTACAGTTGCGGTGATGGGCATCCGACTGGAAACCAACCGTTGGCACATGAATATTGTGAAGCAATCGGAGGCCATATTATTTTTGATGGTGATTATTATTGTGTTTGTAATGCGGTATGTCCATCAGGACAACAGTTCATAAATGCTAAAGGAGGATGTCGTGATTGTTCGTTAACCGATAAACAAAAGATAGGAACCTTTGATATTGATCGGCAACAATGTCTTGCCTGCACAACCCAACCGCGTTTTTGGGCAGGATCCTACTGTTATCGGTGTAATTCACCCGAAACGCCCGGTGTCACAACTTCTGAAGAAGAAGACAGTTGTAATTCTTGTGCCGAACGCGAAGTCAAAGACGGGAAGTGTATTTTGATTCAATAAAAAAGCGCCCCTTAAAAAAGGGGCACTTTTGGTCTTTAATCTTTTTCTCCTTTTTTATTTTTTTTGGGGCGTTTCCCGTCAGGACGGCCTTTTTTGCGACCGGATTCTTCAAATCGGCGTTTCATTTTTTCGTGCAATTGCTCTAATTTTTCTTTTTGTTCGGGAGTCAGCATTTTTTCAAATACTTCTTTGTTTTTCTCGCGCAAATCCTTAATTTGTTTTTCCAAATCTTCAATTTGTTTTTTTAGCGGCGCAATTTCGGCACGCATTTTTTGGCGCATTTCTTCCGATGCTTTCTTTTGTTCTTCCGTCAAGCCTAATTCTTCGGCAAATTTTGCGGGATTTGGCCGCCGATTCATCATACGGGACGGACGCCTCTTTTCATCATCAAAAGCAGGAGGCGGCGGCATATCAGGGGCCCCCATTTGCGCCGGTGCCGGTTCAAAATCAGGAGCCGGATGGGACTGTGCCAAAGCTATTCCCGATGTCATCAGTGTGACACTTAAAATTGTCAAAATTGTTTTTTTCATGTCATTTTCCTTTCAGTTGTTGTAGTTGAATGCTTAAAATACGACGTGCTTGAAACAGGCGCGACCGGACGGTTCCGACAGGAACACGCATTCGGGTTGCGATTTCGTCATATGAAAACGATTCAAATTCATATAACTCTATCGTTTTTTTTAATGCTTTTGGCAACCGATCCACGGCCGCTAAAACCAATCGTTGGCGTTCTTTTGTGGTTAAAACATCTTCGGGCGTTTGAATACAAACAGGCAAAGATGCTGACTCATCCCATTCTTGTTTTTTAAGATCGGCTTTATATCGGCTTGATTTCATATAATCACGACACACATTCGCCGCAATTGTTTTAATCCAGGCACTTAAAGTCCCTTTTTCTTGGTATTGTGTTGGCAAATGCGTATAAATTTTCACATAAACATCCTGTTCCAAATCCTCGTTTGGAGAGCCGGTCAATCCTTTGATAATACCCTGAATTTTAGGGCGATGTGCCACTACTTCATTCATGTTAATCCACTACAATCAATCCGAATTCATCCGTCGGTATCCAATCCGGCACCGTTTCTGTTTCGGTTTCATACGAAGATGCATATAATTCGGTATAAAAACCTGTCAAATCCGATGCTTTAGGATGCGGCACCATTCCCAAGGCCAATCCCAAAACAGCCAAACCGGCAACAGTTCTTTGCCCGATTGTCCGGCGACGTTTGCGTTTTAAGTAAAGTGGTTTTGCTTCCCGGAGCAGCGCAGATATATCGGATAAGTCATTCATGGTTTTTCTCCTTGCTTTATCTTAAACGATAACGCGGCTAAAAAGTTCGGTTGATTTTTTATTTTATCATGCTTATGTGGTTATTTCAACGAAAGGAAAAATAAATGACACCTGTCTGTTCGGCTTTTTTATTAACAGCCGCCGCCGGTGCAGCAACAGGAATCGGTGCTTTTGCCGCTTTTTTCATGTCCTCAAAAAAAACAGGCGTTTTATCTTGTTTATTGGGTTTTTCGGCAGGGGTCATGATTTTTATCGCATTTCGTGATATTTGGAATCAAGCGCTTTTTTTATTTCTTCAATCGGCTGAACAAAGACACGCCGATTGGGCCGCATTGTTTTTTTTCGGCATTGGTGCCGCAACAACAGCTCTGATAGATGTTTTAATTCCCAAGGCACAAAACCCACATGCCTTTGATCAATTTTCCAATACCCAAAATATTGTTTTTAAAAAAGACCCCTCTCATTTGATGCGGTTAGGTATTCTGATGACGGGGGTTTTTATTTTACATAATTTTCCCGAGGGTTTTGCCGTTTTTATGATGTCGGCATCAGACCCCGCTATCGGCCCGGCAATCGCGCTGGCCATCGCCTTACATAATATCCCCGAAGGAATTGTTGTGGCTGCCCCAATTTATTATGCCACAAAAAGTCGGCAAAAAGCTTTTTGGATAGCGGCTGTTTCCGGTTTAGCCGAACCGTTGGGGGCGATTATCGGATATGCTTTGTTGGCGCCATTTTTAACACCATTTTTACTGGGAGCCCTTTTTGCTGCGATAGCCGGAATGATGGTGTATATTGCTTTTGATGAATTGATTCCAACGGCGCGAGCCTATGGACACCCGCATTTATCTGTTTGGGGCATTTTTTCCGGTATGGTACTGATTGGTATCAGTCTTTCTTTTTTTTAAAAAGAAAAAGTTACGCGGGGACCGGTGTTGCCTCTGAATCAAGGGAGAGACGGCTGAAAATTTCATGTGTCATCACTTGACGCGGCCCGACAATCCAAATTAAATCCCCCTCTTTAAAAGCAAAGTCACGGTCGGGATTGATAAACAAGGATGATTTACGTTCAACCCCGACAACAAGGCATTTTGTTTTACCCCGAATGTCTGAATTCATAATCGTATTACCATTCAGGGATGAATCTTGTGTGACAGGCAGGGCATAACACAAAATCATATCATTTGTTTTAACATGGTAATCTTCTTGTTTTAAGATATAATCATGCAGGCTGACGGTCTTTTGATCCGTTTCGGGCAGGGGAGCGGTTAAAATACCTTTGGCTTTTACGGCATTTTGAAACACGCGGATTTGTTTTCCCGTCCCAACCAATAACAATTTGTCATCCGGTGTAATTTGATCGCCGCCGCCCGGGACGGTGACGGATTGTTTGGGGCGGATAATTTTAAAAACATTGATAGCGTATGTTTCTCTAAACCCTGTTTCACGCAAGGCTTTCCCGACAAAAACACTGTCCGGAGCCACCGTGAATAAAGCCACAAACAGCGATGAATCAAGCCATTTTTCTTCATCCTTGATTTTGGCTTCATCTTTGGTGTTTTTAAATTGGGTTTCCATTTGATCGCGGTTTAAATTCACCAAAAATTGCGTTTCAATTTTTAAATATTGGGTGAAAATCCATTTTGATTTGAACAATAAAACAATAGAAGTTGCTACCAAGAACCAAACAACATACGGATTAGATGTCAAAAGTCTTGTCACAACCATAATCACAAATAAAACAGCAATCAATACCTTAAACGTTGTCAATAAAATAATTGGCAGGCGATTAGCCTTTTTTTCAGCCCACAAATCCAAATAAATTTTGGTGATTTCCCCTTTTGAAACCAATAAAGCATTTAAAAACGGCGCCATGGCCCCCAACGTTAATACCGTCAGAACCGGATTGACAAACCATGTCGGTAAAAAGGATAAAAGAGCCGGCTCGCATATTTGAAACGATATGTTCATAATACCGATCAGGATAATTGAAAACAAAAAAATACGCGTAAAATAATTCTTAAATAATGCTGACCACATGTTTCTTTCAACATGTGTTTCCGTTATGACCGTATTTTTATCAACAGCTGCCAGCCATTTTTGCGGTAACCGGCGGCGTATTTTTTCATAAAACGGAGTAGCGGCTTTAATCATCAGCGGTGTTGTGAAAGTCGTGATAACCGATACCGCCACAATAATGGGATAAACCGATGGATTTAAGACTTTTAAACTCATTCCCAACGCTGCGATAATAAAAGCGAATTCACCAACCTGAGCTAAGGAAAATCCCCCCGAAATAGAGGTTTTAAGCGATTGTCCCGATACCAAAAAACCAAAGCAGGAAAAGAGAATTTTACCACTGATCACCAAAAGGGTAATCACCAAAATCGGATACCAATGCGCCACAAACATGGCCGGATCAACCAACATACCGACCGATACAAAAAAAATGGCCCCAAATAAATCTTTGACGGGTTTCAATACATTTTCAATGCGCTTTACAATTTCTGATTCGGCCAGAATAGACCCCATAACAAAAGCACCCAATGCTGATGAAAATCCCGATGTTGTTGCCAATAATACCATTCCCATGCACAAAGCGACCGAAATAACCAATAACATCTCGTCGTTTAAAACAGTCATGACTTTTTTCATGAACGTCGGGACGATATACACACCGAACACAAAGCATAAGACCAAAAATGAAATCAGTTTAGCCGTGCTTAACAGCAATTCCGTTCCGTTAACACTATTACTTAAAGCAATTGTCGGCAACAATACCAACAACAAAATGCCGACCATGTCTTCAACCACCAATACCCCGAAGACAAGATCCGTAAACCGTTGTTTTTTTAAATTCAGTTCTTCAAATGCTTTGATAATGATCGTCGTAGACGACATGGAAATCATACCGCCCAAAAAGACACTGTCAATCGTGCTCCACCCCAATAATTGCCCGACATTATACCCCAAAAACAACATGAACAAAATATTGGCATTAGCCGTAATCATGGCAGCCTTGCCGACATTAACGATTTTTTTAAAGCTGAACTCAAGCCCCAAACCGAACAACAAAAAGATGACCCCGATGTCGGCCCAAATCGTGATGTTTTCTTTATCCGTAATCGTCGGTAAAAAAGAAAAGTGGGGCCCGGCCAAAATACCGGCCAACACGTATCCCAAAACCAAGGGTTGTTTTAAATACTTAAACAACAATGTAATTAAACCGGCGTAAATCGTAATAATCGTTAAATCGGTCATTAAAGTCGGGACGGCATGCATATTTTTAACCTCTTTTTGTCACAATACATGTATTGTAAAAAAACGAGCCTTGAAAATCAAGTGCGATTTTTTTAAAAGCGGATTTTTTAAAGGCTGCTTTCCGCTTTTAATTGCAATTCCAGCCAAAGTGTTTCGGCCTTTTCCAATTCATTTTTCACATCTTGCAATGTTTGGGCGGTTTTATCAAACAACGCGGGATTGGTTTGATATAAAAGGGTATCGGACAAGATTTCTTCGGCCTGTTGTTTTTTTTGCTGTAATTTTTCAATTTCGTCCGGCAACTGTTTTAAACGATGTGCTTCGGTGAATGACAAACCGGTTACTTTCGCGGTCGGTAACGGTAAAACAGGCGTTGCCTGTTTTTCGGGTTTTGCTCTTTTCGTATTTTTATGTTGGACGGCAGTAGCCTCTTCAGCCAATAAATCCGTATAGGAACCGACATATTCGGTTACACTGCCGTCCCCTTTTAAGGACAACAGGGATCCGCAAACTTTATCCATAAAATCACGATCGTGACTGACAATCAACAATGTGCCGGTGTAATTTAAAAGAGCATCTTGCAATAAATCCAATGTATCCATGTCCAAATCATTGGTTGGTTCATCCAAAACAAGAAAATTGGATTCTTTTGCCAATAAAACCGCTAACATAAGGCGATTTTTTTCGCCGCCGGATAACACACTGACGGGTGATTGTGCCTGCTCGGGTTTAAATAAAAAACGCTTTAAATAGGCAACGGCGTGCACATATTGCCCCTGAACAAGTAAATGATCGCCCTCGGGGCACACGGTTTTCCAAAGGGTTTTTTGGGGGTTTAATGTCACACGCGCCTGATCAAAATAGGCTTCCTGCAGATTTTTGGCAACCCGCACATGCCCCCTATCGGGGGCCAGACGTTTTGTCAGTAATTTGATCAAAGTTGTTTTGCCCGCCCCATTAGGACCGACAATACCGATTTTATTCCCGCGTAAAACCCGAATGGAAAAATCGGTCACAATCGGTTTATCGTTATAGGATTTAAAAAGATGTTTGGCCTCTATGATTAATTTGGATTGAATATCACCCGCGTCAACGGTCAAACGGACGGATCCTGTTTGACGGATTTGTTCTTTTCGTTCCAACCGTAACTGCTGTAATCGCCGCAAGCGTCCCATATTCCGTTTACGGCGGGCTGTAACACCCCGATGCAGCCATTCGGTTTCTTCTTGAATTTTTTTGTTTAAGGCTTTTTGGGCGATGATTTCTTGTTCTATGACTTGATCCTGCCATTCATCAAAAAAGGCATAACCACGGTTATGGGCCCGCAACTGCCCGCGATCCAACCAAAAAGTGGTATCGGACACATGTTGTAAAAATGCCCGATCATGACTGATAACCATAACCGCACCGGGGAAATCACGTATCAACTCTTCCAACGCTTCAATGGCCCGAATATCCAAATGATTGGTTGGTTCATCCAATAATAAAATATCCGGATCGCTGATTAGGGCGCGAGCCAAAGCACTTTTTTTCAGTTCACCCCCTGATACAGCAGCGGGATGCTTTTCGCCATTAATTTGAAATCGGCCGATTAAAATATCGGCTTTAAAAAAATGGGCTTCATCGGCCGTGTCTAAACCCGATAAAATAAAATCGCGTAAGGTGTCAAATCCGGTGGCGTTCGATTCTTGGGGCATATAGGCAATACGTGTTCCGGGTTGAACAAACATGTCCCCGGCATCGGGTTCAACCAAACCGCTCATGATTTTCATCAAGGTTGATTTGCCCGATCCATTGCGGCCAATCAAACAGATTTTATCCGTCCGTCCGATTTGCATGTCCAACCCGGAAAAAAGCGGTTTGCCGCCGAATCCCAGACGAACATCTTTTAATGTAAAAATAGGTGCCTGTATTGCCATTTGTCTCTTTTAAAAATAAAAGGCAGTATATCATAAAAGAATACCTTTTTCAAGAGCACCCCCCCCCGCCGGCGGGGAGCCGACGGGGGCTTTCTTTTGCTGATCGGCGGGAATAGTTTTATGGGAGACACCCGCCCCAAGGCAAAAGAACCCGATTTATTTGTGCCTCTAATCCCCGACGCGGCACAAAGCGTAGCGGTTGAAGGTGCGACCGTTGGCGTTCACGTTACCATCGATCAGACGGACGTCGTAAGCGCTACACGCATCCCTCGAATCGCTTGTCCAAAGAGTATCGCTTGTGCCAAAGGCCGTCCGGAAGGCCTTAAAATTATCCGAATCACAAGTTGTATCGCCGCAGTCAAAATCCGCGACCGTTACCATCCTGCCTCCAATCGCCTCACAATAGTTCTGTGCGCTCCACCAGTTCATTTCGCTGCCGGATTTTTGATATGTCCCGACACCGGTAACTGTTACTGGTGTGCCCGAGGCGCTCTCACACGTCCCATACGTCGGCGCTTCCGTGCAGGACTTGTTTTGGCTTGAATCCAACTCGCAATATTCCCCGCTACCTATACAATCACTGTTCGTTACGCACTCGGGCGTTACACATTCCTTTTTATCGGCATGATATACCTGTCCCGCCATGCACCCCGGAACGCATTGATTTTCAACTACCATCCGGCGTCCACACGCGCGGCACGATTCATATTCATACTGACTGCCGATATAATAGCTCCCACTGCTGTCACACGGATAGCATTGGCCATGTGACGAAAACTCCTTTCCGGGTGTGCAGGCCTTAGCCTCAGTACCGCTTATCTCTAGACCTTCTTCCTTTTCTTGATTTAAATCCGCCGTATACACAAACAACGTTTCCGGGGCTCCCTCCCCGTCTTCTCCACATATGCTATAATTATCTGATCTCGGATCATAAACCTTACCCGCAATGACAATCTGATACGGTATCATATAATTCTTTAACAATTGAACACACACTTCGGACGGATAATTCGTTAACGTCACTTCAAATTCGTCCGGATAATACGACTTATTCGCTTCTACATCATACCCCAATGCGGTCTTGTCCCCAAACTCCCCGTTGCTTAAAGGTTCTCCGGACTGTATCTCGTTATTTAAAACCTGTGTGGCATACACAAACGCCCGTTTGTTCAGTTCATCTATCGTCTCGTTCGCGCGGGATTTATCCATCGCATACCGATATCCTGCAATCCCTCCGATACTTAAGACACCCATAATCGCCAACGTCCCCAACATCTCTACCATGCTGCGACCGGTGTCTGTGGATAAAAGTGTTTGTGTCGTTATGTCTTTTTTCATCATATGAATCCCCCGTTATGGTACGTATAAACAGATGCTTAGCAGTGTAACATAAAGGTTCCTTTTTGTAACGCCGTCCAAACGGATAGAAGACTTATCGGATATTTTTTAAAAAACAGATTGATTCTTAAGGGATTCTTTTGTTTTTTATTTTTTTTCAAAAAACATAAAAAAACGGTTGCAAAAAAAGGAACCTTTTTGTAACGCTTTTAACACGTTGTTTTTATGGGGGAATGGGGAATGTTGTCACCGCCTACGACACCTCTCCGATGGTCATCCTTGCGAAAGCGAGGATCCAGCAACACTGATACCGCTTTTTGGGGACATTAACGCCCCGCCAAAATAATGACTCTTTGCCCTGGACCCTCGGGCCAAGCCCAAGGGTGACGGTAGAGAGGAGTCCCGGACGCTGACTCAACCCCGGCCGTCATCCTTGCGAAAGCGAGGATCCAGGATAAACAATTCCGCTTTTCCTACCCTTAACGCCCCACATAAATAAGGACTCATTGCCCTGGATGCCCGATCGGGGTCGGGCATGACGGGAGGGGGAAGATGCCCGGGTCGTATCGGGCATGACGGGAGGGGGGGATTTGTTTTAATATACCGAAACAAAATGTTTTCTTTATCTAAAGACCGGAGGCTGCAAGCAACATTTGGGTATAAGGGTGCTGCGGAGCGGTTAAAATCTTCTGAACAGGACCTTGTTCAACCACACAGCCGTCTTTTAAAATAATCACGTCATCGGCAATAGCACGAATCAGTTTTAAATCATGTGAAATAAATAAATAAGCCAACTTCAATTGACGCTGCAACTCAACCAACAGGGTGATAATTTGTCGTTGCGTTCGCACATCCAAACTAGCCGTTACTTCATCTAAAATCAAAACAGCGGGCTCTAAAATCAATCCGCGCGCCAACGCGATGCGCGTTTTCTGCCCTCCCGACAGTTCATGCGGATAGCGGTTTAACAGTTTGGTATTTAACCCAACGGCTTTCAACACATCAACAACCCGTTTTTTTATATCTGCTCTGGGATGGTGAACATCTAATCCTTCACGAATCAAATCTGCAACAGATAACCGTGGGTTTAAGGAAGAGCCGGCATCTTGAAAAATCAATTGAACACGGGCTCGGGCTGCGCGTAAAGATGAACCGGACAAGGATAAAAAATCTTGTCCGTTAAACATGATTTTTCCCGTTGCGGGAATCAGACGAACCAACGCACCTGCCGCTGATGATTTACCTGACCCGCTTTCACCGATCAGAGCCGTTGTCCGACCGGGATACAGATCAAACGATATATTTTTCAATGCTTGAACAGAACCATAACAAACGCTTAAATGACGGGCACTTAAAACCGGTTTTGCACCGACCGGCAAAAAAGATCGGACAGACACCGTTTCTTTTTTTTCAAGCAAGCGCGTTGAAACAACCTTACCATATCGCATAACATAAACACGATCGGCTCTGGCACGAATAATATCCAAATCATGTGTAATAAACAAAACCGCCAATCCCAATTTTTGCTGAATGGTTTTTAAAAGGGTTAAAATCTGTGCCTGCACACACACATCCAACGCTGTTGTCGGTTCGTCCGCAATCAACAAATCGGGGTTACCGGCCAATGCCATGGCAATCATAACACGTTGCCGCTGCCCTCCTGACAGTTCGTGCGGATAGGCTTTATAAATCCGTGTTACGTCGGTCAATTCAACAAGCCGCAACAAATCAAATACTTTTTCTTTTTGTGCCGTCCCATACCGACGACACAAGCTTTCTTCAATTTGTTTTCCAGCCGTTAACAACGGATTCAAACTTGTCATCGGTTCTTGAAAAATCATAGCAATTCGTCGCCCGCGAACAGATCGGATTTCTTCTTCGCTTAAGCGTAACAAATCTTGCCGTTTAAAAAAAATCTGTCCTGACACACGGGCATGATGCAACAACCGTAAAACAGCCATACCGACAGTTGATTTACCCGACCCGCTGTCACCGACAAGGCCGACAAATTCGCCCTCTTTCACAGCCAAAGATACATGCCGAACGGGCGTAAATCCCGGAAATCGTATTTTTAAATTCTTGATTTCCAATAAATTCATTTGATTGCTCCGTCATGATGATGCGGATCAAACGCATCCCGCACCCCTTCCCCGATAAAAATCAACAAGGATAAAAGCACCGTCAGCACAAAAAAAATCGTCAATCCAATCCACGGCGCATGCAAATTGTCTTTACCCAACCGGACCAATTCTCCCAAACTGGGTGTTCCGGGCGGCAGCCCCAAGCCCAGAAAATCCAACGCCGTTAATGATACAATGGCACCGGATAACATAAACGGGACATAGGTAATACTGGATACCATGGCGTTGGGTAAAATATGACGCACCATAATTTTAAAATCCCCAACCCCCAATAAACGGGCCGCTTTTACATAATCCAATTGACGTGTTTTTAAAAATTCGGCCCGCACCACACCGGTCAACGATGTCCAACTGAAAAACAAAAGCACACACAAAACCGACCAAAAACTGGGCATAATCAGTGAAGAAACAATAATTAAAATAAATAACTGCGGCAAGGAACCCCAAATTTCCAAAAAACGTCCCGTCACCAAATCAACAACGCCGCCGAAATATCCTTGCAGTGCACCGACAAGCATCCCCAAGACCACCGAAAAAAATGTCAAGGTCAGCCCGAAAATCAAACTGATGCGCAAAGCATAAATCAAGCGGGCCAACAAATCACGCCCTTGATCATCCGTTCCCAACCAATGGTATTTTGAGGGCGGTGCGGGAAACGGCCCCTCATGAATATAATCAATCGTATCAAATCGATATGGAATAGGTGCCGTCACCATAAAACCGTTTTGAGCAATTCGTTGCCGCGTTTGTGTATCCGTATAATCGGCGAACAAGGGCAAATCACCGCCCAAAGCCTGATCCGTCACATCTTGAAATACGGGAAAAAACACTTGCCCCCGATACAGAACAAATAACGGCCGATCATTTGCCAAAAACGGGGCTGCCAACGAAAGAACAAGTAAAATTCCAAACAAAACAGCCCCCCAAAAGGCCCGCTTATTGGCCCGAAAAAGACTAAAACGACGTTGTGCTAACGGATGCATGTTATGACATCCTTTTATCAAAATGAATGCGCGGGTCAACCAGCGTATAGACGAAATCACTGATAAGATTCAATATCAACCCGATTAATGCAAATAAATACAAAGTGCCGAAAACAACCGGATAATCACGGTTTTGGACTGCTTCAAACCCCAACAGCCCTAATCCGTCCAAAGAAAAAATAACCTCTATTAAAACCGAACCGGTAAATAACATCCCGATTAACATAGCCGGAAAACCGGCAATAACAATCAACATCGCATTTCTGAACACATGACCGTATAAAATACGCCGTTCAGTTAATCCTTTGGCACGGGCCGTGCGCACATAAGCTTTTCCCAACTCTTCCAAAAACGCGTTCTTGGTTAAAAAACTTAACGCGGCCAAAGACCCGACAGACAACGAAATCACCGGCAAAACCATATGCCATAAATAATCACCGATTTTATGCCAAAACCCGAATGTATCCCAATTATCCGATACTAATCCGCGTAAGGGGAACCAATCCAAATATCGTCCGCCGGCAAATACAATCATTAAAAAAATCGCCACCAAAAACCCCGGAACGGCATAAGAAATCGTTAAAAACCAACTGGTCACCTGATCATAGGCCGATCCGTGGCGAACAGCCTTGCGAATCCCCAACGGGATTGAAACCAGGTAAATCAATAACGTGCTAAAAACCCCCAAAGAAATAGAAACGGGCATTTTTTCTAAAATTAAACGAATAACACTTTTATCCTGATAAAAACTATTCCCAAAATCAAATAGAACATAGTTTTTTAACATCAGCACATATCGCTCCCACAAGGGTTTATCAAAACCGAAACGCCGTTCAAGTTCCTTTTTCAACGATTCTTGCAATCCTTGTGACCCACGATAAGATGAACCTGTTACATCCGCTGAAACTGTTTCAACCACACCGGTGCCGGAAAACCGCGCCGTTGCATCACCCGAAAGTGCCGGCGATTCCAATCGCACCATCATTTGTTCAACCGGCCCACCGGGCGCTAACTGAACAAAGAAAAAATTGATGGTCATGATTCCTAACAGTGTCACGGGAATCAATAAAAGACGTTTTAAAAAATACAAGGCTTGCATGGGGGTATTATGCCTGAACCCCTTTAAAAAAGCAATCTTATTTTTTTATGTTTAAAAGTCCCCCATTATCTTGTTAATCAAAAAATACCCTTCAAAATAAAAATATCAAAAATTTATTGATTTTTCGCCCAAAAAAGGCAAGACCCCGTTGGGTTCATAATCAAATTCCTGATGGTATAAGCGATATTTTTCTAACACTCAATATCAACGGTCAGGAAATCTCCCATAAACTGATGATTCGTAAAAAAACGTATAAGAATACTTCTTTTAAATTTTTGGATATTTTTTAACCTGTAAAAATTCCCCGCCAAAAGAATATCTTGTCTTTTGACGGGGAAATGTTATCTAATCACATGGATTGGTTTGACCTATTCCGTCCAATCTTGCCAAATTTTTTTAAGACGGCAGAAAAAGTCCGTGCATGCTTGCTGATGCTCCCCTTCTTCGGCGGCAAACTCACGCAGCAACTCTTTTTGACGATCGGTTAAATTTGTGGGTGTTTCCACTTTAAATGATACGTATAAATCCCCAAATGCACCGCCCGATTTTAAAATCGGCATTCCTTTGTTTTTTAAGCGCACCTGATCCCCACTTTGCAGACCGGCCGATACGGTATGTTTTTCGGCCTTACCACCCATGGTTGGGATTTTAACCTCTCCCCCCAAAGCCGCCGTTGTCATCGGCACGGGAATTTCACAATAAAGGTCATTTCCCTGACGCACAAAAATATCATGCGGTTGAACGGTCAGAAAGACATATAAATCTCCCGCCGGTCCCCCATTCAGACCGGCATTCCCCTCACCCGCCAAACGCATACGCACCCCCGAATCCACTCCGGCGGGAATATTGACTTCCAGCGTGCGCTTTTTCCGAATACGGCCGCTGCCGGCACATTCTTTACACGGGTTTTTAACGGATTTTCCTGTCCCACGACATACCGGACAAACCGTTTCAACGACAAAAAAGCCCTGACGCTGACGCACATGACCGCCCCCCCCACACGTTGGACATGTTTCAAGCGATTCACCGCCCTTACCGTCACAGGCAGCACACTGAACATATGTTTCCACCGTGATGTTTTGTTTTACACCCGTAAAACTGTCATCCAAAGTGATGTTCAAATCATAGCGCACATCCGATCCCTTAACCTGACGTGTGCGAGACCGAGCAGCAGTTCCACCGCCGAAACCGGCACCGAACATTTCCTCAAAAATACTTTCAAAGCCCGTTCCGGAAAAGTCAAACCCACCAAACCCGGCCCCGCCGGAACGCCCCATGCCGTTGACATAGGCTTCGTGCCCGTATTGGTCATAGGCCGCCCGTTTTTGGTCATCTTTTAAAACCTCATAGGCTTCATTGATTTGTTTAAACCGGGTTTCTGCTTCTTTATCCCCCGGATGATAATCCGGATGATATTTTTTTGCTTGAACGCGAAAGGCGCGTTTGATTTCCTCAAACGACGCCGTCCGCTCTACGCC
Source organism: uncultured Alphaproteobacteria bacterium (assembly GCA_944392145.1). GTDB lineage: Bacteria > Pseudomonadota > Alphaproteobacteria > CAAHEQ01 > UBA3637 > CALXVS01. Next base: position 115,205 of record CALXVS010000001.1, read on the forward strand.
AAGCAATTCGTAATAATTTTGATTACTCACGATACCTGTCTACATATTATTTTTTCACTTCTTCAAAATCCGCATCTACAACGGTTTCTCCGTCGGACGATGGTTCGGCTTTCGGCGCTTCTTCCCCGTTACCGGCCGCAGCACCGGCAGCAGCGGCTTCCTGTTGTTGTTTATACAAGGCCTCACCCAACTTTAACGATACCTGTGTCAGATTTTCCGTTTTCGCTTTAATCTTTTCGGCATCATTGCTGTCCAAAACGTCTTTCAACTCTTTGATTGCCGTTTCAATTGCTTCTTTATCCGACGCGGCAACTTTGTCCCCGTTGTCTTTTAAGGTTTTTTCGGTTGTATGAATCAAGGCATCGGCATGATTACGCGCCTCAACCGCCTCTTTAACTTTTTTATCCTCTTCGGCGTGTTTTTCGGCATCTTTAATCATCTGTTCAATATCCGAATCTTTCAATCCGCCCGACGCTTGAATCCGAATGGTTTGCTCTTTACCGGTCGCTTTATCTTTGGCCGATACATTCACAATTCCGTTTGCATCAATATCAAAGCTGACCTCAATCTGCGGCATACCGCGCGGTGCCGGCGGAATACCGACCAGGTCAAATTGACCCAGCAGTTTGTTATCACGCGCCATTTCACGTTCCCCTTGGAACACGCGAATGGTCACGGCTGTCTGACCATCCTCGGCCGTTGAAAAGACCTGACTCTTCTTTGTCGGAATGGTTGTGTTACGATCAATCAGGCGTGTGAATACCCCCCCCAACGTTTCAATACCCAATGACAGCGGGGTTACATCCAATAACAAGACGTCTTTAACATCACCCTTTAACACACCGCCTTGAATCGCGGCACCAACAGCAACCACTTCATCCGGGTTCACACCCTTATGCGGTTCTTTACCAAAGAAGTTTTTCACGATTTCTTGAACTTTGGGCATACGGGTCATCCCGCCGACCAAAATTACTTCATCAATCTGTGAGGCTGACAAGCCGGCATCTTTTAAAGCCTTTTCCATCGGACCTTTGGTGCGATTCAGCAAATCTTCCACCAAGCTTTCCAATTTTGCCCGTGTCAATGACACGTTTAAATGCTTGGGTCCCGTTGCATCTGCCGTAATAAAGGGCAAATTAATATCTGTTTGTGTTGCCGATGACAATTCAATTTTCGCTTTTTCAGACGCTTCTTTCAACCGTTGCAAGGCCATCCGATCTTTTCTTAAATCAATGCCGTTTTCTTTTTGGAATTCATCGGCCAAATAATCCATAACACGGGCATCAAAGTCTTCACCACCCAAGAATGTATCTCCGTTTGTGGCTTTCACTTCAAACACACCGTCCCCGATTTCCAAAATAGAGACATCAAATGTGCCGCCGCCCAAATCATAAACGGCAATCGTGCCGGATTTTTTCTGATCCATACCATAGGCCAAGGCCGCTGCCGTCGGTTCGTTGATAATACGCAACACTTCCAAACCCGCAATTTTACCGGCATCTTTCGTCGCCTGACGTTGCGAGTCATCAAAATAGGCCGGCACCGTAATAATCGCCTGTGTGATTTTTTCACCCAGATAACTTTCGGCATCCTCCTTTAATTTTTGCAGCACAAATGCTGAAATTTGACTGGGCGCATATTTTTTATCATGGACTTCAACCCATGCATCTCCGTTATCCCCGCTGACAATATGATAAGGAACCAATCCTTTATCTTTTTCCACCATTTTATCAGTAAACCGGCGCCCAATCAATCGTTTGATTGAAAACAATGTGCCTTCGGGATTTGTTACGGCCTGCCGCTTTGCCGGCTGACCGACCAGTCGTTCGCCCTTATTGGTAAATGCCACCATAGACGGTGTTGTTCGGGCACCTTCACGGTTTTCCAAAACTTTAGCATCTTTACCGTCCATAATTGCCATGCAGGAATTTGTTGTTCCCAAGTCTATTCCAAGTATTTTTGACATGTCTTTCTCCTTGTTAAATGCCGTATGAAATCCTTGTTTGAAGTTTATATAGGTCATAACATTGTATTTTGCAACACCTGATCTTAAAAAAACTTGGCTTTTTCGGATTTTTTTATTACAATAAGGCAAAATACACTTAAAAATTTTTAGAAAAATGAATTTCATGATTAAATTTTCTTTTTCAAAATGGATGATTCCGATGATTTGCACCCTGATCACCGGTTATTTTGCTTATCACACTGTTCAAGGGAATCATGGTATTAAACGCGGACAACAGATTGATCGTGAAATTGAATTAGCACGATTGACCGCCGATCAAATCAGGAAACAGCGGGATCTGTTGGCTCAAAAGACCGCCGCTTTATCACCCGCATCATTGGATTTAGATCAGTTAGAAGAATCAGCCATGCGTTTTTTAAATATGGGACATCCGGGCGATATGGTTATTTTTACACCTGTTACCGATGAATAAAAATCAATTTATTTTTCCCGTAACCGATTGATATAACGAATGTCAGACTGCGTCCATGCTTTGGCCTTGGGGCCGAACAAACGAAACACTTTAAGCCCGCTTTCCCGCATCACAATCATGCCCCGCAACAAAATCAACGCGGGCACCATTAAAACACCCGTAAATAAAAAGAATACCCACCATCCCATCCATTCAGCCCAAAGGCCGCTGTAAACTGAAATAACAGAGGCGGACAATGCCATTAAACTGGCCAATAAGGCATATTGCGTTGCCGAATAACGTCGGGAACACAATCCCGATAAATAGGCCACAAATACCGCGCCCCCCATACCGCCGATAATATTATCAAATATAATAACCAAAAAAAAGACCGGTAGAGAGGCACCAACAAGTGAAAACACCGCAAATGCGCAAGATGTTAAAATTTCAAAAAGGCCCAAATAAAACAAACACTTTAAAATCGGATACCGCATAACCAATACACCGCCAAGGGCAATACCGGCCAACGTAACCCACGGCCCGAATGCCCCGGAAACCAACGCAATTTGCTCGTTTGAAAACCCGATATCACGATAAAACGGCAACGCCATACGCCCCAAAACGGCATTACACAATTTGTATAAAATCACAAATGCCAAAACCATAACCCAATTGCGCCGTTTCATAAAATCAGCAAACGGATCAACAACTAAGGCCCGAAACCATCGGGAATCATGTTTGATGAACGGTTGTTTTGGCTCGTGCATGGTCAAAACACCGATAAAACCAACCATAATAAAGCACCCAACCAAAAAATACGACAGGTTCCACGATAAATACCCCGATACAGCAACAACACCGGCACCCGATAGCAACATTCCCATCCGATAGCCGAACTGATACAGTGACGCGCCCTCTCCCAATTCCTTTGATTCAAGCGTGTCAATACGCAAGGCATCAACAACAATATCTTGACTGGCGGCAAAAAATGCAACGCATAACGCCAACAAAAATGTTTGCATTGGAATCACCTGAAACGTTCCCAAGCCGGCCGAATCGGCCATTGAACGTGTCCATACCCACGTGTTTTGATCCGGTCCGTAAAAAGACAAGGCAAATACACTGATCATTAAACCCGTTTGAAAGACCAATGCCCATGCTTTTTTATGACCAATTTTGCGGCTTAAAAGCGGCACACGAAATCGGTCAACAAACGGTGCCCATAAAAATTTCAGGCTGTAAGGCACTAAAACCAAACTGAAAAAACCAACCACCGCCAAAGCAACACCGACATCCGTCATCCATAAAGACAAACTATAACCCAACAAATTATATGGCAACCCGCACGAAAATCCTAAAAACAGGAAAATCAAAACACGGGGATTCAAATACCCTTGAAAAGCGGTTTTCCATGAAATCATGCGATTCTAGCCCTCTTTCCGGCGTTCAGCCTTACGCCGCTCATTACTGTCCAATAATTTTTTACGCAAACGAATGTTTTTCGGTGTTACCTCAACCAACTCATCATCTTCAATATATGCCAAAGCGGCCTCTAATGACAGTTGAACCGGCGGATACAGAATCACATTATCATCTTTGCCGGCCGCCCGCATATTTGTCAATTGTTTCCCTTTAACCGGATTCACTTCAATATCCCCCGGTTTCGCATTCGCTCCGATGATCATGCCGGCATATACCTGCACCCCGGCGGGAATAAACAAAGGACCGCGTTCTTGGATTTTCCATAACGCATACGGCACGGCTTTCCCTGCTTCCGTTGAAATCAACACACCGTTACGACGACCGGTAATAGCCCCTTTAAACGGCGCATACCCATGAAACAACCGATTCAACACACCCGTACCGCATGTATCAGTTAAAAATTCACTGAAATAACCGATCATGCCGCGCGACGGCGCCAAAAAAACCAATCGCGTTTTACCACCGCCACTGGGCGCCATCTCGGTCATTTCGGCTTTACGCAAACTCATTTTTTCAACCACGACACCGGTATATGCATCATCTACGTCAACAATAACCTCCTCAATCGGTTCCAATCGCACACCGTTTTCATCTGTTTTAAAAACAACCCGCGGACGGGAAACAGACAACTCAAATCCCTCCCGGCGCATGGTCTCAATCAAAATACCCAATTGCAACTCCCCGCGACCGGCCACTTCAAACGCATCTGTTGTGTCGGTGCGGGAAATTTTAAGGGCGATATTTCCTTCGGCCTCTTTTTGCAGCCGATCCCAAATCATGCGCGAGGTCACTTTATCCCCCTCGGTTCCCGATAATGGCGACGTGTTAATTGAAAATGTCATCGCCAATGTTGGCGGATCAATCGGTAAGGCGTGCAAGGGCTCGGTCACCGACGGATCGCACAATGTGTCTGCCACGGTTGCCTTTTCAAAACCCGCAATACTGACAATATCGCCCGCAACACCTTCATCAATCGGTTGACGTTTTAACCCGCGAAACGCTATAATTTTTGAAACGCGGGCCGTTTCAATCGGCTGACCGTCACGAGACAATGATTTAATCATCTGATTTGTTTTGACACGTCCCGACAAAATCCGTCCGGTCAAAATGCGCCCGACAAACGGATCAGCTTCCAATGTTGTTACCAACATCTTAAACGGCCCTTTTTCATCACATTCGGGCGCCGGCACATGGGCTAATATTTTTTCAAACAATGGCGTAATATCTTTACGCTCATCATTTAAATCGTTAACGGCCCACCCCTCACGTCCTGATGCAAACAATGTGGGAAAATCCAATTGTTCATCTGTTGCACCCAAATTAGCGAACAAATCAAAAATTTCGTTATGCACTTCAACCGGACGTGCATCAGACCGATCAATCTTATTGATGACGACAATCGGTTTTAATCCCAAACGCAAAGCCTTACTAACCACAAACTTTGTTTGCGGTAACGGCCCTTCCGCGGCATCCACTAAAACAATCACACCGTCCACCATGGATAAAATCCGCTCAACCTCACCGCCAAAATCGGCATGTCCGGGCGTATCAACAATATTGATCCGCGTCCCTTGCCATTCAACCGAGGTGCATTTAGCCAAAATCGTAATACCACGCTCACGTTCCAAATCACCCGAATCCATAGCGCAGGTGGTTACCTGCTGATTATCGCGAAAGGTGCCGCTTTGTTTTAAAAAAGCATCAACAAATGTCGTTTTGCCATGATCAACGTGTGCGATAATGGCAATATTGCGTATATCCTGTGTCATTTAAGAAACCTTTACATTTTTTTTAAGGGCTGCATTATAATTCATTTTTCTTTAAAAGTCCAGTAAAAAGAACTTGTTGACTTTTAAAAACTTTATGTCCTATCAATGGACACGGTTACCGTGCTTAATTGGATAGACCGATCATATGTGTTTTTTTAAATACCTCTAAATGAGCCGATGCCTTGATTTTATCCAAAGCGGCTTTAACAAACACATCAATATCACTGCCGGCTCGATAATCTGCCGGTGCCGCCAAATCCACACGCCCATCATGGGCCAATGTCCGCGCCGGACTAGCGGCATCGGGTTTATCGGGCGGATAAACGGCAACAGCATATCCTCGCTCCATCTTAACCACTTTCATAGACGGCACATCTGTATCCCCATCACCGATGTAAATCATATGCGCAAAAGGCATTGGCTTATCATCATCGTCCATGTGCTGATTGATACGCACATGCTCACCTGTATCCAAACACCCTTTATTGATGCGAAATAAAAATTGCGTTTTGTTCGTATAATTTACGCTTAATGCCGGCCATAAGGCGCGCCCTTTATCATCATACAAGAAAGCAGAGGCAAAAATCGCTTTAAAATGCCGTGCCACTGACGTTCCCTCAATAATTTCACGCAAGCCGGCAGAAATAATATAATGTTCCAAGCGAATCCCTTTTTTTAACGCATAGGTATTGATGCGCTCAAACCATCCTTGAACCCCTGGAAATAATTCTATTTTTGCACCGCCTTGCTTCATATGTTCATAGGTTAAATCCTGTCCGCGACAACGCATTTCCTCTTTCATCCGAAACATATAAGCCAAAATATTATCCATCTTATTTTCGCGGGACAAAGCCCCCGACCGCATCCAAAATTCACCCGGCGTCATATTCAAATCTTTGATAAATGCATAATCATGCATCGTCCCGGGCGATAAAGTTCCGTCAAAGTCATAACATATCGCTGCGGGAATAATTAAATCACACGTTTTTTTTATCATTTTATTCCTTTTTCAAGGAAAATTATATACCATAATACGCGATTTTTGTCAAAGACAAAAACCGCGTTATGTGTATACATACTTTTAAAATATCATTAATTCTGATCGCGACGACCGAAAATAAAGCTTAAAACGGCTAAAATCAATCCGACGATAAAAACAATTTTCGCAGCCCACGCCGCCGTTCCGGCCAATGTACCAAATCCGAAAAACGCCGCGATCAAGGCAATAATTAAAAATATAATAGCCCATCCAAACATAGTTTCCTCCCCTTTTAAATTGCAACAAACTATTTTTCAATACTTTCTTTACCACTCAAATAAGTTTAAAAAAACGTTTTTCAATCCATCTTTTGGTGAGGATTTTTATGATTTTTTTAAAGTTTTCAAATACCACTCTATCGTTTTAATGATACCCGTATCAAAAGTTTCTTCGGCACGCCAACCAAGTTTTGTTTCAATTTTGGTTGCATCAACGGCATAACGAAAATCATGACCCGCACGATCTTGCACATAAGTAATAAGTTCTTTGTATTTCCGGTTATTTTTTCGGGGATACTTTTCATCTAAAATTGCACAAATTATTTTAATAAGTGAAATATTGCTGCGTTCATTTCTGCCACCAACATTATAGGTCTCACCGGACAAACCTTTGTGATAAATTAAATCTATTGCCTTACAATGATCTAATACATACAGCCAATCTCGAACGTTTTTCCCGTTCCCGTAAACGGATAACGGCATTTCATTCAGGCAGTTACCGATAATTTTTGGTATTAATTTTTCACGGTGCTGTTTCGGACCATAATTATTTGAACAATTTGAAGTTGTAACATTCATCCCGAATGTCTGATGATAAGATCTTACCAAAAAGTCTGAACTTGCTTTGCTGGCTGAATATGGACTATTTGGCGCATACGGTGTTGTTTCTGTAAACAATCCGACATTTTCTAATGTTCCATAAACCTCATCGGTTGAAATGTGATGAAACCGACAACTCGAGTATCCCAGTTTTGGCTTAAACGGTGCGTTCATCCAATGTTGACGTGCCGCTTCCAATAAATTAAATGTTCCCATAATATTTGTATTTATAAAAATTTTTGGCTCTTTAATTGAACTGTCTACATGACTTTCTGCAGCAAAATGAATAACTCCGCGAATATCATTTTCAAAAAACAACTTTGCAATTAAATTTTCATCACAAATATCTCCCCGAATAAAATGATAGTTTGCCATACTTGCACATTCTTTTAGGTTGTCGGAATTACCGGCATAAGTCAATTTATCAAGATTGATAACATTATATTCTGGATATTTGGCGCAAAAATATGGCACAAAATTTGAACCGATAAAACCTGCTCCACCGGTTATTAAAATTGTTTCAGACATGATTTCAACCTCTCTTTCCCATACAGCGGCTTGATATTAAATATTTCTTGACCGTAAATTCGTCCGATATCCTGTAAAACAGCCTTGATACTTTTGTTAAACATCCTGATAATGGAATAAAATTTACAACGTGTTTCAATTTTAACAACCCCACAAATCTCCGATTAAGAGCAGACTTCGAATACACACCACTATTGATACAATGATATTATTTTTACTCATCCGGGATAAAATTTCAATGATTATCTTTACTAAACTACCGTCACCCCCCAATTACAATACCAGAAAACTTACATCATAATGTCCATCATGTGTAGATAGATACTTGTATTACTTTAGGCGTATAATATCTATCAGTCAAATATCCGTATCCTCCCATACTCAAAAAAGGGATTATTCGCTATCGCTCATCCCGCTTTCGCGGGACCGCCTGACGGCGTCCACTTCGCTTACGCTTCGTGACCGAACCCTCTGCTCGGATTCTCATCCCCCCCCCTCCCCAACAACAAAATACCCCCGAAAACGGGGGTATTTTTGTTGGCTTAAGAAGGAGGGATTGTTCGCTATCGCTCATCCCGCTTTCGCGGGACCGCCTGACGGCGTCCACTTCGCTTACGCTTCGTGACCGAACCCTCT
>CALXVS010000002.1 GCA_944392145.1 uncultured Alphaproteobacteria bacterium
TAACACGCCGATAATGGCCAAGACCCCCAACATCTCTATCATAGAACGACCTGTTTCGGACAAAAGAGGACGGCGGGCGGACACGGACGGAGACAGGGTGTCGCTGTCCGTGACGCATCTTTGCCCGTCATGCCCGGCTTGATCGGGCATCCAGGGTGATGATTCCTTATTTTCGTGATGCGTCAATGTCCCCCAAAAGCGGAATTCATGCTGCCTGGATCCTCGCATTCGCAAGGATGACCGCCGGGGAAGGCGTTGCGGGGAAAGGGTTCTTTCACCATTCGTGACGTCTCCCCCGTCGGCATAACCGATGTTGCAAGCATCCGACAAAACCGCTTTAACCCCTTTTCCCTTAACCCATACCTTTTTAAATACGTTCCACATGTAACCTCCCATAAAACAGCTTGGTTTCAACCTGTTCTTTATGTTACATAAAGGAACCTTTTTGTAACGCCCGAATCGGGCAAAAACAAATAACGGGATTTTTTTGTCCTAACATACTTATTTAAATGCAAAATCAGCTAATTTTTCTTTTTTTCAAAAACCATAAAAAAACAGTTGCAAAAAAAGGTTCCTTTTTGTAACGGTTTTAAGAGGTTGTTTTTGCGGGAAAAAGTGCCGTGAAATAACTGTCAGAGTATCCCATTAACTGGCGTGTTTGATGTATAGTCGGGTATGACAGGTGAAAATGTAAGTTGAACAATACCCTAATCGGGTTTTGGTTAACTTAGGTATCAGGATAAAAGTTACGTAGTTTTAGATTTACCTTGAAATGCTGCCTTTGACATCGTCATTATTGGCAGGTGCGTCAACGGTTTCGCCCGAGCTGACATCAAATTGAATGGTGCGGTTATAGCTTTCTTTGATGCGTTCATACGCAACAGCGGCGGCTTTTAAAACAACGTCAGCTTGGTCGGCAGTTAAATCCGGAGAGAGCAAGGGATTTGTTTTTTTCAAAACAGCTAAATTTTGCTCGGCTTGCGTAACCAATTGGGGGATAATTTCCACATGCGGCATTTTGGCTTGAATATCTTTCATTCTTAACAAATCAATTTCGGCTTGATTCACATAACCCAAAATTGTCCGGCGTTTATCAAAGAATACATCTTTTTCCAGCTCATTTTGAATTTCCTCTGCCCGCACTTCAATAAGACGTGCTTGCTCCATCAATTGTGTATATTGCGTTTCATTTAAGTTTTCTTTGACAGATAATTGTTTAACAACTGACAGGGCATCTTGTGCTGATTGAAGTAAAAGTTTTGTCCGCTCACTGGGAAAGTTGACAACGTTGGTTTGTGCTTGGCGGAACGTAGTATTTGCCTTGTCAATGGCTTGTTTAATGCGATTACGGCGTTCTAAACGCGCCTGTTCCTGACGTTCTTGCAGGGCTTGTTGCTCCCGTTCGGCTGCCTGAGTCAAATCGCGACTGATTTCCCCTGCAATTGTGTCAATAAAATCGGTTGTGTTACGCGTATAGTTCAACTTTGATACATCACCCGACAGGTTCAACACAAAGGCCGGCATTTCAGGATAAGCTTTTAACTTAAACGGCATGGATAATTCCGCTGTTTTAAGGGGCATATTCCAAACAAATTGTGCTGTTTTGGCAGCGGCGTCCGGTGTATCAATTGTCATATCCATTAACCGGACGACACCATTTGAAATGGCAATATCACCGCTTGCTTTGGTTACGGTTGTTTTACCGGACGATAAGACCCGTCCTATTTGTCGTTCCAACACCGATTTTGTAATTCGGTTTTTCAAAGCATTGGTAACCACTTGTGCAGTTTGTGATAAATCAACACCAATCAGCTGGTTGTTTTCCAATTCCAACCGCCCTTGTCCGCTTAAGGCACTTAAAAGGGCGTGTGGTGTTTCGCCACGTCCGGCGACGGACCCGGTCAATGTTGCTGTTCCTTGACCGAAAGCCAGCTTGTTAATCAACATGAAATCGGCCCGCAGCGGCATTTGTGTAATTTCAAACGTTGCTTTTAATGTGGGTGTCGTTCCCCAATCAAACGATCCTTCCGCACGAAACGGAGCCGCCGTTATTCCGCGCGATTCGCCGGAAAGTTGGTGAACAGTTAATAATTTATTTTTTAAATCGGCATCAAAAGTAGCTTTATATAATGACATATTTTTATAAGTTATCTGATTCGCATCTAATTTTAAATTGATAATCCAATCATTCAAAGCGTCCAGATGAAAGCTGTCGTCGTTCGGAGCGGTTTCGGTGCGTGGAATAAACCGTTCTATATCCAGTGTTGTCGCCGTTAAATCTGCTGTTAAAGTTTTAACCGGTTTTGTTGAAAAAGAGAGCGTCCCCGTCATTTTTTGAAGACCCACTCCGGCCATCCCGTCCCGAATGGAAAAATTTGTTGCAGTTCCGTTCAGGATCCCTTTTGTTTTTAAATTACCCTCTAAATTCGGAATAACATTGGGATCCAAATTCATCAAGCGGACAAAAGATGAAAAATTCGGATGAGCAATGTCAAAGTTCATGTTTTGATAAAAGGGTTCATCATCTCTTATTTGAACATTTCCTTGGAATTTTGCATTCATATCGGAAAAAGCAGCTGTCGTGTTAATATTCCATGCCCCCGTTTTCCCATTGATCGTGCCGCGGATACGTGCTTTTTCCGCATGGGAAAATAAAGGCATATCCGATTGAATTTTGGCGCGCTCTAATAACAAGGACAACTGTTTGGCATTTAAGTCAAAGTTCACGTTTTCAAAAGTAATATCTCCTTCCTTGCCAAGGCCGGAAATTTTACCTGTCAAACTGAAATTTGCCGTTGCCATGTCTTTAAAGGCCAGCGAATCTATTTTCATTGTGCCGTCGGCGGTTGCCCCCAAAATACGACCGGATAAAATAGGAATATTTCTGAATGTTAAATCTTTAAAGTTTAAATCAAAACGGGATACGGCCTCTTTTAAAAAGCCTAAATGAGCCAAAGATCGTTCTAAATCAAACGGCAAGCGTGTTACATCAATCGCCTGTGGTTCCGGCAAGCCCAAATAGGCATCCAGATTGACGTTTTTCAGCATTAAAACAAATGCCGATTGAATATTATCCGTAAAAGATTTTGCAAAAATACCGGCAATTTCCGATGAATCAATTTTTAAGGACCGGATAGCACCACCAAATTCTGTTTCGGTAATGATTAAACGGCTGTCCAATTCAGCGGTTTGATATAATCCCGGCAAAGCATTCTCCGGTGTTATTTTCAACCAATTTAAAATAGCCAAAGCATCATTTGTTTTTCCGGTTACCTGAAGTTGAAATTTCGGAATACCATTTTGTGCTTCGGCAACACCGGCAACAGTCATGTTTGCCCCACCGGGCAGGGTAAATGTGCTTTCATTAATCGTCATAATCCCGTCGGCATAACTTAACCCTAAATGAATATTACCAATTTGCCCCCCGTTTAAGGTCATTTCGGGAATATCGGCTGTCAAAGAAATACGCGGTGTGCCGCTGAGGTTCGGATTAATGAATGACCATAATTGCGGTTGAGCCAAATAGGGTTTCCATTCACTGAAATTCATTTTGTTAATGGCAAAGGAACCGTTAATGTCAATAGGTTGATTTGGTAAAAAGGTTTGTGTCAGGCTGCCGGTTAAAGCAACATCTGTTTCCGATTCTCCAAAACGGACAGTCAGGCTTTTTAAAATATTTTGCGTTTGTGTCATATCAATGGCAAAATTACCGACGGTTGGTTTGTTCAGTCCCCCTTCGGCGGCGTTTCCCCCAAAGTTTTTAAATAAGATGTGGGGTTTTTGAACTGAAAAAGCCGCATCACCCGTCATGAGGGATGTTTGCCCGTCCGGATAAACAGTTCCGTTGAAAGTCATGTCAAAAACACTTTGTTGTTCCGTTACCTGAACACTGAAGCGGGTTGGGGTGCTGACTTTAAACGAATCAAAATTTGTTGAAACCTTAAATGGAACTTTGTTAAATAAACCTGTTCCATTGAATTTAAACGGACCCGTCAGCGAATCAATTGTCAAATCACCGTCAATGTCTACCCACCGCAAAAAGGTTCCCGTGCGACGATTGATATAGGTTAAATTCCCTTCAACAATTCGGGCATGTTCAATTTTTGTGCTTAAAACCGTGTCATCTCCCATCAGGTTGGGATACTCTAAATTGGTGTTAGGCGCGGTAATAAAACTGAAATGCCAGTTAGCCTCGTTTTTATCCGTATCCAAGCGTTCTAATAAGATGTTCGGACGAATGATTTCAACGTTTTTAACCACCAAGGGCGATTTAAATAAAGAAGCCCATTCAATTTCAACCAAAACACTTTGGGCCGTTGCCATGATCGGTTCAACGGAGTTTTCCTGATTTGTCAAAAAGACTTGCGTCATTTCAATGGTCGGCAACGGCCGCCATTTAATAGAGGTGTTGCCCCGAATTTCCAAAGTTCGCCCTGTCAACTTCGCAACCGTTTCTATAATTTGTTTTTTATAAGATTCCGAGTTAAGTGACGTTGCAAAGAAGTAAACGCCGCCGCCGGCCAAAGCGACGATAATGACAAGCAGTGTCAGCAAAAACTTTTTCATGCGGTTTTCCCCTTTAAAAAAATGGATTATACCTGATACCGAAAGTTATATCATAAAATCCCGGGGATGAAAAGGCTTTTTTACCGTTTTTTTAGATTTTATTCCCTTTGTTATAAGGAAAACAATAACTTGACATCAGCGTGCCGCTATAAAACCGATTCCGTCCGGAACAAATCAAACGTTCTTTTTCCATAAAAACGGTGAAAATAAAACAATAACGGAAATAAATTCCAAGCGCCCCATCATCATTGCTAAAATAAGAACCCATTTAGCGGTATCGGGCAAAAAGATGAACGTTTTATCCGGTCCGATAACAGAACCAAGACCGGGACCCACGTTAGCAATACTGGAAAAGGCTGCCGATAAGGATGTTATTAAATCAAGTCCGGTCAGACTTAAAATCAAGGTGCAGATAACGGCCGATATTAAGAATAAACCGATAAAAACAAGCACGCTGATTAATACATCGTCAGAAATGGCACGGTTCCCATAACGGGGAACAAAAACCCCATGAGGCTGAATTAAGGTTCGGATCCGAACCCCAACCGTTTTTAAAATGACGGTCAAACGAAACATTTTAATGCCGCCCGCTGTTGATCCCGTGCAACTGCCGCTGACAAGTAAAAATAAGAAAAACGTTATTGCAAAGGTACCCCATAATTGATAATTATCACTAACAAAGCCGGTGGTGGTGACAACAGAAACAACTGCAAAGGCGGTTGATCGGATAATATCACCCAAGGATTCGGGGGCAAAGCCCGTTAAATGCCACCGTGTTACAGACAACAAAGTGATTGTCAAAAATAAAAAAATTAAAAAGGTTTTAATTTGAACATTTTGCGTTATTTGGGGCCATTGTCGCGTGATGATAAGCAATCCCAGCAAAAGCGGCAATCCCGAAATCGTCATAAAAAAGGTTAAAATCCATTCAATTTTCGGCGAGTTAAAATAAGCAATGGAGGTATCGTGTGTTGAAAATCCGCCGGTTGAGATAGTGGTCATGGCATGATTGACGGCGTCAAAAACACTCATACCTGCCAGCCAAAGGCAAAGCGCGCACAAAACGGACAAACATAAAAAATAATATAAAATTGCTCGCATGGATTGGGCAACCGTTGGCAAATCACGTTCAGATTGTGCCGATGATTCGGTATTGAAAAACTGCATGCCGCCGATGTGAAGGGCCGGTAAAACGGTAATGGCCAAAATGACGATACCTAACCCGCCCAGCCATTGTGTCATGGAGCGCCATAAAAGAAGGCCGTGCGAAAAATAATCCAGTCCCGATAAAACCGTTGATCCTGTTGTGGTCAGGCCTGACATAGATTCAAATAATGCATCTGTCAGCGGTATTTTATAGGGGGATAAATAAAAAGGCAAGGCTGAAAACAAAGCAAAAAATGTCCAAGTCAATGTTGTGGTTAAAAACATCTCTTTGGTTTTTAAGGGGGCCTGCCGCATTTCGGTCATGATTAACCCCAGCATGCTGATCAATACGGTGATGCCGCCGGAAAGGCAGAAACGATAGGCCGATTGTTCGTTCCCCATATAAAAATCAAGGGCCGCCGGAATAAACATGGCCATTCCGCAAATAAGTGATGTAAAACTGACAATAAAAAAAATAACGCCAAAGCGCATCTTTAACATCCCATATAAATGACTTTTTGAAATATGTTATTTTTATTTCTTTTAAAATGCAATAAAAAAGTGTAAACTGAACATGCCAGTAAGATTGACACAATGAATTTAAGGAAACACAATCATGAAATATTTTGATGCGCATTTGCACGTGGTTTCGCCGGATATTTTGCTAAACGCACAAGGGCAGGGCGTTCGGCGGTTTATCGTCAACGCGACATCGCCGGCAGATTGGGATCAGGTTGATCGGTTAAGTAAAAGCGTATTGGGTGTTTATTATTGCTATGGGGTTCATCCCTGGTATGTCGGGAATGCACCGGATGATTGGGCGATTCGGTTGGAGGAGCGTTTAAAAAGCGATCAAAATGCCATGGTTGGTGAAATCGGGCTTGATAAAATGCGGCCGGCGTATGAAAAACAAAAACAGTTTTTTTTGCGGCAATTGCAGTTGGCGGAAAAATATGACCGTGCCGTTCATGTGCATTGTGTACGTGCCTGGGATGATATTTTGGCTTTTTTAAGTGAATTTCGCGATTTATCCGTTTTATTTCATCGGTTTTCCGGCGATGAAATTGTTGTGCAAAAGTGTCGTTTTTTAAATGCCTATTTTTCGGTATTAAATGCGGCTTCTATTCGTGTGATTCCGGATAACAGGCTGTTGGTTGAATCGGATGCACCCGACGGGTTGGGCAGCCCCGAAAAAATTCCGGCGCTGGTTCGGCAATTGCAACTGGATCCTGATTATTTGGATCAAAATTTTGATCGGTTTTTTTATGACAGATAGATTAAAGCGAACGCGATTGTTATTGGGGGATAAGGCATTGGCACGGTTAAAACAGGCACGTGTCATGGTTGTCGGATGCGGGGCTGTCGGCGGGATGGCTTTGGAAATGTTGGCGCGATCCGGTATCGGGACATTGATTGTGGTTGATTTTGATGCGATGTCGGTCAGCAATATTAACCGTCAAATTTTAGCCCTGTCATCAAATATCGGAACATTGAAAACAAAAGCGGCCGCTGAACGTATTCAAGCCATTTCGCCGGATATTTGTGTTGAACGGTTAGACTTATTGCTTAACGGAGAAACAATAGATCAAATCTGTGCGGCGCGTCCCGATTTTGTGATTGATGCGATTGATTCTTTAAATCCAAAGGCAATATTGATTGAAACGCTGATGCGGCATCAAATTCCGTTTATTTCATCTATGGGAGCGGCTCTTAAAACGGATTTAAGTCAAATCATGCGGACAAGTATGGATAAGACGAAAGAATGCCCGTTGGCCTTTTTTTTACGGAAACGGTTGCGGCGGCGGGGGGTGCCCCTGACGTTCCCGGTTATTTTTTCCAAAGAGTGTGTTGCCGATAAAACACATTTGGCCGAACCGGATGAACCGGCACCGGACAACGCCCGTGCCCGGCACGTTATGGGGTCACTGGGAACGGTAACGGGGATTTTCGGGTTAATGTGTGCGCATGAAGCAATTATGTATTTGAAAGAGGCAAGTCATGGATGATATTTTTGATTTGGATGAACCGTTTTTGCCGGAACAACCATCGGTTACACCAAAACCAAAGGAACCAGCCTTTATCCATGATTTGAATCCGGAACAGCGTCAAGCCGTTTTAACAACAGAGGGCCCCGTTTTAGTTCTGTCAGGGGCCGGGACGGGTAAAACAAAGGTGCTGACGACACGGATTGCGTATTTAATCAGTCAGGGATTCGCCTGGCCGCGACAAATTTTAGCGGTGACATTCACAAATAAAGCTGCGCGAGAGATGAAAGAACGGCTTGAAAGCATGATTGGGCCGGCTTCTTACGGGGCATGGTTGGGGACTTTTCATGCCATTGGTGTAAAAATTTTGCGGAAATTTCCGGAAGATGTCGGGTTGACACGTGATTTTACGGTTTTAAATTCGGATGATCAAGAGCGTGTTTTAAAACAAATTATGACGGATGCCGGTATTGATGTGAAACGATACGCGCCAGCCACAATGCTGGATATTATTCAGCGCTGGAAAGATCGCGGTGTTATGCCCGAAGCCGTGACAGCTGCTCAAAACACGGCCTATTGTGAAGGTCGCGCGTTGTCTTTATATCAAGCCTATCAGGCACGGCTTCAAAGTTTAAATGCGGTTGATTTCGGGGATTTATTGCTTTTGCCGTTGGAGCTGTTTAAAAAACGACCCGATGTGTTACAGCGGTATCAACAGCAATTTAAATATATTTTGGTGGATGAGTATCAGGATACGAATGTTGCCCAGTATTTATGGTTGCGTCTGTTGGCCCAAGAACACCGCAATATTTGTTGTGTCGGTGACGATGATCAATCTATTTATTCCTGGCGCGGAGCAGAGGTTGAAAATATTTTAAGCTTTAAAACCATTTATCCGGATGCTTTGGTTGTTCGGTTAGAGCGTAATTATCGCTCTACCGAGCATATTTTGGGATGTGCGTCAGCTTTGATTGCGCATAATGAAGGACGTTTGGGTAAAACCCTGAAAATCGGGAAGCACACCGACGGTCCGGCCGAAAAAGTCAGTATTCGCGGTTTTTGGAATGGTATGCAAGAGGCAAAGGGAATTGTTTCTGATGTGGAACAGGAACAATTAAACGGTCGGTCATTGTCGGATATAGCTATTTTGGTGCGTGCCGGTTTTCAAACGCGGGCATTTGAAGAGGAATTGATACGCGCCGGTATCGCGTATAAAATCATCGGCGGCTTTAAATTTTACGAGCGTGAGGAAATTCGGGATGCGGTGGCTTATCTGCGTTTGATTTTAAACACCAACGACGATTTGTCTTTTTTGCGGATTGTGAACAAACCGCGTCGCGGGATCGGAGATCAGGCGTTGACTGCTGTTTCCGCAGCCGCTAAAACATTTAAACTGTCTTTATTTGATGCCGTTGCCCTGGCCGAATTAAAGCCGGCTGCCCGTAAAGCCTTGGATGCGTTTGTGCAGCTGATGAAACAGGAGCGGGAGCAAGCAGCGGATTTAACACCCGCTCAAGTGGCACGCCATATTTTAGAAACATCGGGTTATGTTGATTTTTGGCGACAGGATAAATCCATTGAAGCCGAAGGGCGCCTTGAAAACCTTCAGGAACTTTACAATGTTTTAAGTGATTTTAATACATTGCGGGATTTTATTGAATATGCGTCTTTAGTCACCGATGCGGATGAGCAGGTAACGGCGGATCAATTGGTTGTTATGACGTTGCATGCTTCAAAAGGATTGGAATTTGGGGCAGTATATCTGCCCGGTTGGGAAGAGGGATTATTCCCGCACCAAAAAGCATTAGATGACGGTGGTCATGCCGCGTTGGAGGAAGAGCGACGGTTGGCGTATGTCGGGATGACACGAGCCCGTGAAAAAGTAAGTATTTCTTTTGCTGCCAACCGAAAAGTTTATGGCCAATGGCAAAATGCGTTGCCCAGTCGGTTTATAGACGAATTGCCGCCGGAACATGTGATTGATTTAAGTGATTCATCGTTGGGGCGGCATATTCGGCCGGATGATGTTAAAGGCTTTGTTCGCACGGAGCATTTTTGGGATTCAAAACCAATACAAGCCTTTTCTCCCGCTGTTCAATCCAAGCGGGTAGGTAAGCGGGTTTATCATGACTCTTTTGGTTACGGAACAGTCATTCGGGAGGAAGGGGAACGATTGGAAGTTCATTTTGATGTTTCCGGCACAAAGAAGATTCTTGCAAAATTTTTAGAAGCAGTATAAGATAAATCGGATTTTTATTGATTGAACAAAGGAAAACCCCAAGTGTTTTTTAAAACGGAACGAACCCTGGCTTTCAGGTATTTAAGATCCCGCAAACGAACGGGATTTGTGTCTGTCATTGCCGGGTTTTCTTTTTTGGGAATTATGTTGGGCGTGGCAACATTGATTATTGTCATGAGTGTCATGAACGGGTTTAAATCCGAACTGATGGGGCGTGTTTTAGGGTTGAACGGCCAATTGGGCGTTTATCCTGCATGGGGCGGATTGTTAGCCGATTACGAAGAAAAAAAAGAAGTTGTTGAGCAATTGGACGGTGTTGATCGGGTGGTTCCCGTTTTGGATGGGCAGGTGATGGTTTCATCAACCGGTGGATCAACAGGAGTCATGGTGCGGGGTATTTTGCCGCATGATTTTGAACGACAGACGTTGCTGAAAGACGGGTATACAGGGTATCCGTTAGAGGAATTTTCTTCGGATCAGGTTATTTTGGGATACCGCCTGGCACGCAAATTGGGCGTTCGACCGGGAGAAAGTGTTACGTTGATTTCGCCCAAAGGAAATATTACGGCGTTTGGAACAATTCCCAAAATGAAGGCTTATACGGTTATCGGTACGTTTAACAGTGGCATGTTTGAGTATGATAGTAATTTTATTTTTATGCCGCTTGAAATGGCACAAAAGTATTTGATGAGTGAACATCAGGTATCCCAGCTTGAAATATTTATTAAGGACAACAACCAAATTGATGCGATGGTTGATCGTGTTTTTTCCGTGCTTGATTCAACGGCGCAGGTGTATGATTGGCGGCATGCGAATCAGGTCTTTTTTAACGCGATTGAAGTAGAACGTAACGTCATGTTTTTGATTTTAACGCTGATTATTGTTGTGGCAGCGTTTAACATGATATCGGGGTTGATTATGTTGGTGCGCGATAAGTCAAAAGACATTGCCGTTTTACGCACCATGGGTATGACAAAAAGATCTGTATTGGGTATTTTTTTGATGGCCGGTTTGACGGTTGGTGTTGTCGGGACGGCAGCCGGTGTGGGATTGGGACTTTTATTTTCATATAACATTGATGCCATCAAATCTTTTTTAGAAAATTTGTCGGGGCATGAGTTGTTTTCGGCCGAAATTTACTTTTTATCTCATTTGCCGGCCGAAGTGAATTTAAAAGAAGTAGCTCTTGTGACGGCTATTTCCCTGTTCTTATCGTTAGCGGCGACAATTTATCCGGCCTGGAAAGCCGCGCGGACCGATCCGGTGGAGGCATTGCGCTATGAATGATAACAAAACACCCGTTTTGGTTTTAAGTGATGTCGGGCGCTGGTTCGGGGAACGGCAGCAGCGACTTATTGTCCTGAAAAATGCCGATTTGACCGTTTCATCGGGTGAGTTGGTCGGATTAGTCGGACCGTCGGGATCGGGTAAATCAACCTTGTTGCACATAGCCGGATTATTGGATACACCCAGTTCGGGGGATATTTTCTTGGCCGGACAAAGTATGAAAGGAGCAACGGACCGCATGCGCACGCACATGCGGCGCGATTATATCGGGTTTGTGTATCAATTTCACTTGTTGCTGCCCGATTTTACGGCACTTGAAAATGTGATGATGCCGCTTTTAATTGCCGGTCAGTCTCGTAATAAAGCGCGGGAGCGGGCAATTATTTTATTAGAGCGGGTTGGTTTAAAAAAACGATTAAAACATCGTTCCGGAGAATTATCCGGCGGGGAACAGCAACGTGTGGCAATTGCTCGTGCGTTGGCAAATGAACCAAAGCTGCTTTTGGCGGATGAACCGACGGGAAATTTGGATCCCGTTACGGCCGCATCGGTTTTTGAGACGTTGATGTCATTGGTTCGGGAAACGGGGTTAGCAGCAGTTATCGCAACGCATAATCCCGATTTAGCTGCGCAGATGGATCGCCGAATTCAGGTGATTGACGGTCAGATTGTGGAGGGGGCATGACGGTAAGCCCTGACTTTATTCATTTACGGGTGCATACGGCCTATTCGCTTTTGGAAGGGGCAATTAAAGTTGAAAAATTAGCACATTTAACGGCCGAAGCGGGTATTCCGGCCGTTGCCATGACCGATTCGGGAAATATATTCGGGGCAATGGCTTTGGCCAAAGCATGCACCGGTGAGGGCGTTCAACCGATTTTAGGATGCCAGTTGCTGGTAAAAACACCGTGTTTTGAAACAAATGTGTTACAAACGGATAAGCCGACGTATGACAAGGTTGTTCTTTTGGTGCAAAATGAAACGGGATATCAGAATTTATTACTGATGTTCACGCCGTATTATATGGGCGCCGATAAGCAGATAACACCTCATTTAACGTTTGATGAACTGATCACCCACACCGAAGGATTGATTTTACTGACCGGCGGAGCCGAAGGGATTTTGGGTCGTCCCGTTTTAAAGGGGCGTGTTGATCAGGCTGAACTTATTTTGGATAAGTTAACGACGGCTTATCCGGGGCGTGTGTATATGGAATTGCAACGGCACGGGGTGCCGGATGAAGTTCAAAGTGAACCGATCTTTTTGGATTTGGCCTATCGTAAAAACATTCCGCTGGTTGCCACGAACGAGGCTTATTTTGCCACACCTGATATGTATGAAGCGCATGATGCGTTGATTTGTATCGCGGAAAAAACGTATGTTGAAGAGCAAAATCGTCGGCGATTGACGCCCGAACATTATTTAAAAACGCCCGCGCAAATGAAAGAATTATTTGCCGATTTGCCCGAGGCGATTGCCAACACGGTTCAAATTGCCAAACGGTGTGCCTTTATGGCGACAAAGAAAAAGCCGGCTTTTCCCAATTATGACTGTCGGGGTAAAACGGAAGATGAGGTTTTGCGCGAAATGGCCGAAACAGGCCTTGAAAAACGAATGCGTGGCCGTTCACCCGAAGATGTTCAGATTTATACCGATCGGATGAATTACGAATTGGGCGTTATTCAAAAAATGGGATTCCCGGGATATTTTTTGATTGTTGCTGATTTTATTCAATGGTCCAAGGCACATGGGGTGCCGGTCGGTCCGGGGCGTGGTTCCGGTGCCGGATCGGTTGTTGCGTGGGCGCTGACAATCACCAATATTGATCCGTTACGATTTAATTTGTTGTTTGAACGGTTTTTAAACCCTGAACGGGTTTCTATGCCCGATTTTGACGTTGATTTTTGCCAGGAGAACCGTCAAAAAACCATTGAATACGTCCAAAACCATTATGGGTTTGATCATGTGGCGCAAATTATTACGTTCGGTAAATTACAGGCAAAAGCCGTTATTCGGGATGTCGGACGGGTGTTGCAAATTCCTTATCCGGTCGTTGATCGGTTATCAAAGTTGGTTCCGAATACATTGGGCATTACATTAAAAGAGGCATTGGAACAAGAGCCGGAATTTCAAAAAGAAGCCGATCGGGATGAAAATATCAAACGGTTGTTGGAAATTGCGTTAAAATTGGAAGGGTTGTATCGCAATTCATCCACGCATGCAGCGGGCGTTGTTATCGGCAATAAACCCTTAGATCAAATTGTGCCGATTTACAAAGATCCGTCATCCGATATGCCGGTGACGCAATATAACATGAAGTTTGTTGAAGATGCCAGTTTAATTAAGTTTGATTTTTTGGGGCTTAAAACATTAACGACGATTGCTAAAACGGCGGCATTGATTGAAAAACGGGGTATTCATATTGATGTTAATGATCTGCCGTTGGATGATGAAGAAACGTTTAAACTGCTTAAATCCGCCAATACGTCGGGTGTGTTTCAACTTGAAAGCACGGGGATGCGTAAAATTTTGCACGATATGCAGCCCGATAAGATTGAAGATATTGTTGCCCTTGTTTCACTTTATCGGCCCGGTCCCATGGACAGTATTCCCAGTTATATTGCCCGTAAAAAAGGATTGGAAGAGCCCGATTACATGCATCCGATACTGGAAAATATCCTGAAAGAAACCTATGGAATCATGATTTATCAGGAACAGGTGATGCAGATTTCTCAAGTCATGGCCGGTTATACATTGGGGGCGGCCGATTTATTGCGGCGGGCCATGGGTAAAAAGATTAAAGAAGAAATGATACGCCAGCGGTCTATTTTTATTGACGGCGCGAAAGCAAAAGGGGTTGATGAAAAAGTTGCCGAGACCGTTTTTGACAAAATGGCCAAATTTGCCGAATATGGTTTTAATAAATCACATGCGGCGGCCTATGCCTATATAGCCTATCAAACCGCTTATTTAAAAGCGCATTATCCGGTGGAATTTATGGCAGCAACCATGACACTTGATAAAACCAATACCGATAAACTGGAATTTTTTAAAAATGACCTGCAGCAAATGGGTATCGGCGTTTTACAACCCGATGTTAATTTATCTGATGTGGATTTCACGGTTGAAAACGGCTGTGTGCGCTATGCGCTTTCAGCGGTCAAAAATGTCGGTGAGGCCGGTATGGCCACATTGGTCGCCGAGCGCCGGCAGAACGGGCCGTTTAAAAGTGTTGAAGATTTTTTCAAACGTGTTGATGCGGCGGCATTAAATAAACGGTATGTTGAAAATTTAATTAAATCGGGGGCTTTTGATTCATTAGATCGCGATCGGGCAAAATTGTTCGGTAATTTGGAAAAATTATTGGGGATTGCCGTTCAAGAAACCCAAATGCGGCATTCGGCGCAAATCAGTTTATTTTCTGATGGATTGCCTGTTTCAGTTCTTAAATTTGATACGGTGCCGGGATGGTCGCAAATTGAAAAGTTGACGTACGAGGCCGAGGCATTGGGTTTTTATCTGTCCGCGCATCCGCTTGATTCATATGCGGCTGTTTTGGAACGGTTACGGGTTGTTTCATCGGCGGATGTTGCAGGTATGGTCAAATTGGCCGGTCCGCAGCGGATTCAAATGGCCGCTATTGTTTCATCCGTGCGTGAGCGAATCAGTCAAAAGGGTAATAAGTTTGCTTTTATCTCGGCGACGGATAAGGCCGGCGCCTATGAAATGATTTGTTTTTCGGATGTTTTGTTAGCTTCTAGGGATAAATTAAAATCCGGTCAGTCGCTTTTGCTGACACTGACGGCGGATAAAAAACCGGATGAAGAGATGATTCGTATGTCATTGCAAAGCGTTGAATATTTATCGGACGTTGTTGCCAAAACGGCTTCAACATTGATTATGACAATTGAAACGAAAGAGATCGTATCAAAAATCCGGGATATTTTGTCGGCTGATGGTAACGGTAAAAGTAAAGTATTTATTATTGTTCGGACAAATGACTATGAAGTTGAAATCCCTTTAAGCGGCAGTTACGCATTACGGCCGGAAACGACGGAAAGTTTGGGGAGATTATCCGAAATCGTTTCTTTAAAGCAAGTTTAGGAAAGGAGGCAAAATGTATTCGGGTATTCCCGCACTTGAAATTGATCCGGTTGTGTTCCAAATTGGTTTTTTCTCGCTCAGATGGTATTCATTGGCCTATATTTTCGGTCTATTGGGAGCATGGGGTTTAGCGCGTATTATGAGTCGCAGATCCAATAGTGCTTTTACGATTTTAAAAATGGATGATTTTTTGGTTTGGGCGACAGTCGGGGTTATTTTGGGGGGGCGATTGGGATATGTTTTATTTTATAATTTAAGTTATTTTGTTGAGTTTCCGTTACAGATTTTTGCTTTATGGCAAGGCGGTATGTCTTTTCACGGTGGGTTATTGGGTGTGATTGTTGCCACTTTGTTATTTGCCCATGATAGGAAGATATCACCATTTGCTATGGGGGATATTTTGGTCTGTGTCGCACCGATCGGATTGTTTTTGGGACGGTTAGCCAATTATGTTAACGGGGAATTATATGGTCGGGTGACGACATCTGTGCCGTGGGCGATGATTTTTCCTATGGGAGGAGCCGAACCGCGTCATCCCAGTCAATTGTATGAAGCATTGATGGAAGGGGTGGTTTTATTTTTGATTTTAAATACCCTTTGGTGGTTAAAACCGGCCTATCGGGAACGAACGGGATTTTTGACGGGGCTGTTTTTTATTTTATATGCCGTGTTCCGGTTTTTTCTTGAATTTTTTAGGGAACCTGATGCGCACTTGGGATTTATTGTTTCCTTTTTATCCATGGGGCAAATATTGTGCGTGCCGATGGCCTTGTTCGGCGTGTGGGTTTTATTGCGTTCATCTCCTAAACGACAATTGATTTCTGAAGACGGGGCATAGGTATGATGTTTTCAAACAGACGGACATTTTCACTGCTTCAACAAGGGGGACGATTATTAAAGTTAAAGTTGCTTGTGCCGATTTTACGGTCAAAACATCCACCGGAATATAAGGCACGCGGTGTTGCCGTCGGATTGGCATGGGCTATGACACCGTTGGTTGGTATTCAGATGTGGCTTGTCTTTATGACATGGCTTTTTTTGAAAAAGGTGTTTCACTGGCATTTTTCATTGGGGTTGGCAGTTGCCTGGACATGGGTCACAAATGTTTTTACCGTTCCGCCGGTTTATTATATGTTTTATGCGACGGGACAAATCATGCGTGCTCGGCCGATTGGCGCCTATCAACAATTAAAGGACCTTATTTCCGAAACATTTTTAAGTGATTTAAGTTTTTGGGAACAATGGGTGTTGTTTTTTAAATTGTTGGTTCGGGATTGGGGTGTTTCAATGGCGGTCGGATGTGTGCCATGGGCAGTTGCATCGGCAGCGTTAGGATATTATTTAACATATCGGTTTGAATGTCGCCGAGCGCAAAAAAAGAAAAAGGAGGGGTCCCATGATCACACTTAAAACACTGTCATCTTGTTCCCGTGTTACGCATGGATTTTATAATGCGGACGAATCAAGTTTGTTAAAGGGGCTTGTTTTAATGAATCAGGTTCACTCGGCCGATGTTTTGGTTGTTAGTGAAAAACCGGAACAAATGCCCGCTGTTGATGCATTGGTGACCAAAACACCAGGATTGAAATTAGCGGTTAAAACGGCTGATTGTGCTCCGGTTTTGTTTGCTGATCCCGTTCACGGAGTTATCGGAGCGGCACATGCCGGATGGAAAGGAGCATTTCAAGGTGTTTTGGAAGCTACCGTTTTAACCATGCTTCATCAAGGGGCTGCTTTAGAAAATATTTGTGCCGGTATCGGACCGCATTTGCAAAAGGAAAGTTTTGAGGTTTCAAAACAGATGCTTGATTTGTTTCCGGTAACGCAACATGTTTTTTTTGAACGGATAAACGATCGTATTTTATTTGATTTTCATGCATATGTTCGCCATCGTTTAGATGCCATGGGCTTAAAAAGTATTGAGGGCGTACGTGTGGATACATATACGGATTCAGCATATTTAAGCTATCGGCGTGATCCCGAAAATCCGGCGCGGCAATACAGTGTTATTTCACTTTGCTAAAGAAGTTGCTTTTTTTTTAAAGTCGGCGTATACTGCCCTTATCTTGTGGTAACCGAAGGGGGATATCATGTATGACTCATTGGAATTTATCATTGCCTGTGGCGGTTATTCAACGCGTAATTACCCGCATTCAAAGACAGGGGCGCATAAAAGCCTGATGCCGTTTGGTGATGTGCGGTTTATTGATTTTGTTTTAAAGGACATTATTAAAAGCGGTGGGCGTCACATTACAATTGTGTGTTCTAACCAACATGTGGTTGATGTTTTCAAAAAAGCCCTTTCTCGTGATGAAGCAACGGAACTTAAGTTGCGGCGGAGTGGTCGCACGATGATTGCCGATGTGCTTCAAAGCACTTTTTTACCGGCTGATGTTGATTTAAAGTTTGTCATTCAGGATAAACCGTTGGGAACGGCGCACGTGTTAGGGTTGGCGCATCGTGTGTCACCCGATCGGCACGGGGTGTTAATTTTCCCCGATGACATTATTGTATCAAAGAATGCCGAACGTCCATTTATTCGGAAAATGGCCGAGAACTTTTTTCAAAACGATCACCAAATTTTATTGACCGGTCGGCGTCAGGCAGATGTGAGTAATAATGCCATTATTGACAATGGCCGATTGGTTGAAAAGCCAAAAACACCGGTGTCGGATGTGGCGGGATATTCGCCGATTATTTTACCGAAAGCCGTGATGGATTTTATTGAGGATCAGACAACCATGTTAGAAAAAGGGGAATCTTTACCCAATAAAGTTGTCGGGAGCGAATGGGTTTATGTGGATGGTATCAACGCTTTTTTGGATCAGCATCCCGCCGGACCATCCTATACTCTTAAAATGTTTATGTTAAGTGGGGAAGAGGAATTATTGGATACGGGAACATTACCGCTGTATGAATTGGCACAACTGTATGCATTGTTAAATCTCTCTGTTTTTAAAGAAAAAAACCGTGCTTATGTGCAAACGTTGTTAAATCAAAACAGTTAGTTAAAAGGTTTTTGGGGCGAAAATCATTGTGTTTTCGTTGTCACAACCGGATAAGCAGTCTGTGCTTGATGTATTGCTGTGACTAATAATACGGGCATCACTCCATTGCGTGTAACAAACAAATTGTTCACAAACTTGTTTCGGAATACGCGTATATGTCACGGTAAAACTGGATTGCACTCCCGTGTCATTTCGGTCGGGACGATAAATATCTGTCTTATTGTTACTGCTTTTTTCGTCTGTATATATTCCATAAGTCAGCGAAGCTGCCTTTACCCTGATTGTACCGCCAAAAGCGTTATACCAAAATTTACCAAGATTGCTTTCTCCGCTTGTATCACCGGAGGATGTATCATCAGATGTGTTGCTGTTTGAGTCGCTGAAACATGTTTTTTGCAAAATGTCATTTTCACAAATGGTATCCATATCCAGTTTGGTAAAGTCACGATTCCATGTGTATAAATCGGTAACACCGCGAATGATTTCCTGAACCTCTGATTGCACGGTTGATGCACGAAAAAGGTTCAGTTGATATGATAAGGCCGAGGCACCACCAACCGTAATGACCGAAATGATGGCAATGACGGCTAACATTTCCAGCATTGATCGCCCGGTTTCATGTGTTTGTATCATTAAAAAATCCTTTCTGTGGTCAATTTCGGTTTATTTTGATGTAAAAATTAATTTATCTCTAAACAAGCAAGACGATTTACCGCATCGGCAGCCGGGTTGTTGGTTGGGTGCCTGAACAGCAACAGAATACCAATCAGTATTACACATCAGCTGACGGGTTACTTTTTCGGGTAAATTGGTATATTCTACTTGAATGGCGCCGTCGTTCATAGTGACAATAATGTCTCCCCCGAAATCGTTTGTCCAGTGGTTACTACCGGTACATTTTTTAGACAGAATTTTATTCTCACAAATAGTTTTTTGAATTTCGGCGGTTGAAGTTGGAAGGGTTCGGTGGAATGAATACAAATCAAAAACACCGCGAACGATTTCTTCCACTTCATACTGAATGGTGGCGGCACGGTATTTGGTTCTGACCAAATCCACAACGCTTAATCCTGAAATGGTTATCACTGCAATCAACGAGATAACCCCCAACATTTCAATTAAAGAACGTCCCGATTCGTGTGTGCCGCGCATAACGGTTTTTATCCTTTCATAAAAGATATGTTTATTATACTGTGAAATCTGTTTTAAAGCAAGGTGCTTTTTATATAAATTTTAAGTGCTTGCACAAAAAGAAAAAACATGATATGTTTCTTTCAAGATGATGATTTGTAATCAAAAAGAATTAGAAGCGGTTTGCCGGCGTTTTGCGGCGCACCCTTTTGTAACAGTGGATACCGAATTTGTTCGTGAAAAAAGCTATTATCCAAGATTATGCCTGATTCAGTTGGCTTCACCCGATGAAGCGGTGTGCATTGATCCGACGGTATCGGATTTTGATTGGGCACCGTTACGGGCGTTGATGCAAAATGAATCGGTGGTGAAAGTGTTTCATGCCTGTCGTCAAGATATGGAAATCTTTTTTCTTCAGGCCGGTGTTATCCCGACACCGTTATTTGATACACAGGTTGCCGCGATGGCATTGGGCTTTGGTGACAGTGTGGGGTATCAGGCGGTTGTTAAGGCTGTCACCGGTGTGTCGCTGGATAAAAGCATGCGTTACACGGATTGGCAAAAGCGACCTTTAAGTGCGCAACAGGTTCAATATGCCCTGTGTGATGTAACGTATTTAAGGGATGTGTATCTGTGTTTTAAAGACAAATTGGCGCAAACCGGTCGTGTAGCGTGGATCGCCGATGAAATGGCGGTATTGCAGAACCCAAAAACATATCAAACGAATCCGGAAACAGTTTGGATGCGTTTTAAAATGCCGTTGAATGAAGGCTTACAATTATATCTGTTTTCTAAATTGTGCGCCTGGCGCGAAAAAAAAGCTCAAGCATCAGATAAGCCGCGTCGCCATATCATGAAAGATGAGGCACTTCAGGAATTGGCTATTACCCCTCCGACAAAAGCAGATGATTTTGAACATATGCGTCATTTATCGCAAGGCTTTTCCAAAACGGCATGGGCCGAAGAACTGTTGGATTTATTAACACGCGAAACAGCAGTTTTTGAAACACAAATGAAAAAGTTTACATATCCCGAAACCCACCATGTGCCAATCAAAAAGAAAACATTGCATGATTTGATGCATTTGCTGGTGGATTTGGTGTGCGAAAAAAATAAAGTTGCACCAAAACTGTTGGCTTCATCCGCCGATGTCACAGATTTTGTATGCGATCGCCCCTGCCGTTTTTTGGAAGGTTGGCGTTATGAGTTATTGGGACACCTGGCCCAAGATTTAAAGGCCGGTAAACTTAATTTTACCTATAACCCTGCCAAAGATACGGTTGATTTCGGGGAATTGGAGTAGTTAAAACAGGGCTTAAAAAAGCCCTGTTTATAAATTACAACAGATCATTTAATAAATTCATACATTTGATTTTTTGTTGCATATTTGCTCGTCCATAGACATTAAGTGTAAACGAAACATTTTTATGACCCAAAATTTCGGATAGAGATTTAACATCAAACTCCGGAATTTCTATGGCTCGAACTGCGAAAGTATGCCGAATTTCATGAAACTTAACACTTCTTAGATTATGTTTTTTTAGAAAACGTGCAAAAAATTGTCTATATGTTCTTGGCTCTGTCGGTTTCATTCGTCCTGTTAAAAAATATTGGTTAGGATTGTCAGTATAATATTTTTTTATGATGTTGATTAAAAGTGATGGAAGAGGAATCGTTCGACACGAACTTGCTGTTTTGGGAGCTCCAATATAAACATATGAAGTTCCTTTAATTTTATCATATATCCGCTGAACAGTTCTTTGAATGTTTATTGTTTTATCAATAATTGAAATATCTCTCATTTGCAAACCGCATAACTCTCCAATACGAATACCAGTAAATAATGCAACTAAAATACCAGCGGTTCTACGATTCATTTTCATGTAGATACATTGGATCAAAGCAAGCTCTTCGTCTTTTGATAATGAAATGACCTTTTTTAGTCCTAAATCTTTTGGGTATTCAATTAAATCCCAGTTTAACATCGGATATTATTAAAATCTGTCCAAAAGAAAGCCAGACCATATAACAACTCTTTATCAGAGTTTGCAAAATATTTGGTATCAACACCGTTTGAAACAATAAATGTTTGAATATAGTGATAGAGGCCATTGTATGAATGCTTTTTATAGCGCATTACTTGATTAACAGCTTCTTTAATATCAATACCTCTGCGTTTTAATTCGATTTGTAGTAAAGGTAGACCGTTGACAAGAATCGTTACATCATAACGATTAACATATTTTCTAAGGACAGTTGTTTGATGGGTAACTTGAAAAATATTTTTTGTATGGTCTTCATCTAGAAGTGATAAATAAATCTTTTAACCATCATCTCTTTCAAGAATAAATTTATCTCTGAGAATTTTGGCACTTTGGAAAACACTTTTACCTAAAAGGTGATTAAAAACACGCTCCCATTCTTTGGGGGTTAGGGGCTTCTCTATTTTAGAGGCGTTAAACAAAACAAATTGCTTTTTAAAATTTTCTTCTAATTCTTCATAACTTTCAATAGTCACAGGAGAATAGCCTTGATTAGCTAATTGTTCTATCAATAAATTTTCTAATTCTGCTTCACTTTGATACGCCATTTTATTTCCTAATTTTTATACTGAACTTCACTTTACACCGGAGTTTTGATGCGTTCAATATCGGCGCCGACGGCTTTTAATTTTTCTTCCAATCGGTAATAACCGCGATCAATGTGGTAAATACGTTTGACAATAGTTTCACCCCGGGCGGCCAAAGCGGCCAAAACCAATGCCACGCCGCCGCGTAAATCCGATGCCATGACCGTGGTGCCGGATAAATGGGAAACCCCTTTAATTAAAACAGATTGATTGTTTAAAATTTGGATATGTGCCCCCATTCGTTGCAATTCGGGGATATGCATCAACCTGTTTTCAAACAGGTTTTCGGTGGTAATGGATTCGCCGGCGGCAATGCTGAATAAGGTTGTAATTAACGCTTGGGCATCCGTCGGGAAGCCGGGATATTCGCTGGTTGTGACGGGAACGGCGGTAAGGGTGGCATTTGTGGCGTCTACGTCAAACCCGTCGGCATGGGGCGTAAATACAATCCCGCTTTTTTTGATGACATCTGTGATGGCC
Organism: uncultured Alphaproteobacteria bacterium; assembly: GCA_944392145.1. GTDB lineage: Bacteria > Pseudomonadota > Alphaproteobacteria > CAAHEQ01 > UBA3637 > CALXVS01. The sequence goes on from CALXVS010000002.1 coordinate 22,576, forward strand.
TCTATTAAATCCAATCGGCCACCTTTTAAAAATAAACGTCCCTTTGTGACGGCGGCGGCCACGATGAACGAGGCTGTTTCAATCCGGTCCGACACCACTGTATGTGTGACACCCCCTAATCGGCTGACCCCTGTCACGGAAAGCACTTTCGGTTCTTTCCAATGGATATTGGCCCCCATTTTTTTTAAGGCTTCAATTAAATCCAATACTTCGGGTTCCATGGCGGCGTTGTGAATGACGGTTGTGCCGGGGGTTAAAACGGCAGCCATAAGGGTGTTGTGTGTGGCACCGACCGATACGCGACGGAAAAAGATGTCTGCGGCATGTAAGGGACCGTGTGCCACGACATACCCGTTTTCAATTTTAATGTGTGCCCCCATTTCTTCCAACGCTTTTAAATAAATATCCACCGGCCGTGCACCGATGGTGCATCCGCCGGGCAGGGAAACGGTTGCGTGGCCGAAACGAGCCAACAACGGCCCCAATACCCAAAATGAAGCCCGCATTTTGGAAACGAAATCATAAATGGCAATGGTATTGTTAACGGCATTGGCGGCGATTGTCAGGGTATCATCTTGTTCTTGAACCGTTGCACCGAAGCTTTTTAACAGCTGTGTCATCACGCACACATCCGACAACGGCGAAACGTTGTTTAAAATAACCGGTTGATCGGTTAAAAGAGCGGCCGCCATAATCGGTAACACGGCGTTTTTCGCGCCTTTAATTTCCACGGTGCCGAACAGCTTTTTGCCGCCGTTTATTTTGAATGCATACATGTTTTTTGTCGCCTTTGTTCCTGTTGACGTTTTCTTAAATTTAAATTGGCGCGCAGTGCGGCTGCTTCACGCACAAATTTGTCCAACCGTTTATTTTTTAAATGCAAATTTTCACTTGCCTGACGGCGCAGCGTTTCTTCGGTGGTTTCGGTCATTGCTTCCTCGGACTTTGTAAAATAAAAGTTGCCGGCCCGTTGTTTTCAATACGCACCAGCATGTCGGCACCAAAGATACCGTTTTTGACGGGAATTTGCAAGTCTTTTAGGGCCTTTGAAAAAAATAAATAAAGCCGGTTGGCGACATCGGGATTTCCCGCTTTTGTAAAAGAAGGGCGTCGTCCGGTATCACAATCGGCCAACAAAGTGAATTGCGACACCACCAAAACCGCCCCGCCGATATCGGTGACGGACCGATTCATTTTACCGGCGTCATCTTCAAAAATACGTAATGTTGCAACTTTATGTGCCAACCACAGGGCATCGGCTTCTGTATCCGTTTCTTCAATCCCCAAAAACAGGCATACCCCTGTTCCAATCGCAGAAACGGGTTCATTATTCACGCTGACACTGGCGGATAAAACACGTTGAATAACGGCTTTCATAATAAATCTTGATCATTTTTAAGTCGGTTTTGCATACATTTTAACAAAAAAAGAAAATTTTGTCAAAAAAATCATTTGGGGACTTGTTTTTTTTAGCAAAAAAAGGTAATTTATAAGACATTTAATAAGGGTAAGAAGTTTATGCGTTTTTTATCTATGTTGGTCAGCCTGGCTTTTTTCGGGGCATTTTTTGCCATGATCGGTCTTTTTTTGATCGTCATGCATTATTCCGTCGGATTGCCGGATTATCATCAATTGGCCGTTTATCAACCGCAAGTGACAAGCCGCGTGTATGCCAGTGACGGATCTTTGGTGGCCGAATATGCAACCGAAAAACGCAGTTTTGTGCCCGTTGAAAATATCCCCGAAATGTTAAAAAACGCGTTTATCGCAGCCGAAGATAAAAATTTTTACAATCATGGCGGGATTGATTTTTTCGGTTTGACCCGGGCGGTGATAACAAACATTAAAAATTTCGGCACGGGGCGGCGGGCGATTGGCGCCTCAACCATTACACAGCAAGTTGCCAAAAATTTCCTTTTAACCTCGGAGCGGTCATTGTCGCGCAAAATCAAAGAAGCCTTGCTGGCCCGCAAAATGGAGGATGCCTTTACCAAAAACCATATTTTGGAACTGTATTTAAATGAAATTTATTTGGGAATCGGTTCTTACGGTGTGGCAAGTGCGGCATTGAATTATTTTGATAAGTCAATGGAGGAATTAACCATTGATGAAATGGCGTTTTTGGCCGCATTACCCAAAGCACCGAACAACTATCATCCCATTCGGCGGGCTAAGGCGGCAAAAGAACGGCGTGATTGGGTCTTATGGCGCATGTATAAAGATGGGTATATCACATTACCGCAGATGGCCAAGGCTATTTCCGTGCCGGTGCACATGGTCGACCGATCAGCTGATTTGGCCGAAGATGCCGGGTATTATGCCGAGGAGGTGCGCCGTTTTGTCAGTGCCCGTTACGGGGATGAGGCGATTTATAACGGCGGTCTGTTTATTCGGACATCATTGGATCCTGAATTACAAAAATTGGCCGTGCATTCTTTGCAAAACGGATTGTTAAAATACGATAAACGGCATGGTTGGCGTGGTCCTTTGGCGCATTATGAAACGATTGACGCGGCAAAGGCCGCTTTGACGACGTGGCCCGATTTACCCTATTTACCGAAAGGGTGGTCTGTTGCGGTTGTTACGGCCTTGACCCCCGATGCGGCCGAAATTGTTTTGAAAGATGGTCAAACGGGAAAAATCCCGATAAAAGCATTATCTTGGGCCCAAAAAGCATTGGAAGGCGGGCGTATAGATAAAGCAAAAGTAACAAAACCGGCCGATGTGTTGGCAGTTGGTGATCTTGTTTATGTATCACAAACAACATCGGCAGAGGTATTTAATTTGCAACAAATGCCGCAGGCTGAGGGCGCTTTGGTCGCTTTGGATCCGCATACGGGACGTGTATTGGCTTTGTCAGGTGGTTTTTCATTCCAAAAGAATCAGTTTAACCGGGCCGTTCAGGCTTTTCGTCAACCCGGGTCATCATTTAAACCGTTTGTTTATTTGGCGGCCTTGGATTCGGGATATACGCCTTCCAGCTTGATTTTGGATGCCCCGTTGGTTATGGAACAGCCCGACGGCACAAAATGGAAGCCGAAAAATTACAGTAAAATCTTTTATGGTCCGACCACGTTGCGTGTCGGTATTGAAAAATCCCGAAACCTGATGACCATTCGGTTGGCACGGGCTATTGGTATGCGTAAAGTGTTGGCATATGCTGAAAAATTTGGTATTTCGGATAAGTTGGAACCCGTTTTGGCCACAGCATTGGGGGCCGGTGAAACAACGTTGATAAAATTAACGGCCGCTTATGGTATGTTGGTCAATGGCGGTCGTGAAATCACGCCGAATTTTATTGACCGGATTCAAGATCGTGACGGGCGGACAATTTATAAGCATGATCGGCGGGCTTGTTATAATTGTTCGGGTGATACGGCATCGGGGGATATTTTACCCAGTGTTCCCGACCCACGGCCGCAGATTCAGGACCCTGTCAGTGCGTATCAAATGGTCAATATTCTTTCGGGTGTGGTTGAACGTGGAACGGGGCGGTCAGTAAAATCTTTGGGCAAAACACTGGGGGCTAAAAGCGGTACCAGCAATGACAGTTTTGATGCCTGGTTTATCGGCTTTTCGCCGGATTTGGTCGTTGGTGTGTGGGTTGGGTTCGACCAGCCGCAAACATTGGGGCCCAATGATACGGGGGGTGTTGTCGCTGCACCGATTTTTAAAGAGTTCATGGCCGAAGCGCTGAAAGATAAATCAGATATTCCGTTCCGTATTCCACCCGGGGTGCGATTAGTGCGTGTGGATGCAACAACCGGTAAGCCGGCACAATCGGGAAATAAAAACATTATTCAAGAAGCGTTCCGGTTAGATACAGATTTGTCCCGACCGACCAAAATCGTGGGTGAGGATATCACAATCAAAACGGATGAAGAAGAGGCGCCGGATATCGGCGGTGTGTATTAACTTTTAACCAAGAGGCTGACAATGAAAGCAGAAATTACGGCTTTACACGATCGGTACATGACAGCAATTTCCCTGCTGAAGGAGCGTCTTTGACTGGGATAAGGCCCTGTTAAGAAAAGATGAACTTGATGCCTTAACGGCGTCACCCGATTTATGGAACGACCCGGAAGAAGCGCAACGATTGATGAGCGAGCGCACACGGTTGGAGCAATCCATCGCCGAAATCACAGCGTTGGAAAAACAAGTTGCCGATACGTATGACATGATTGTATTGTTTGAGGCGGAAGACGAGCCTGCCTTGTTGGCAGAAGCCGAACAGGCGTTTACAGCCATGGAAGAAACGTTGGCACAGCGTGAATTGGAAAGTCTGCTGTCCCGTGAGGCAGATGGCAATGACGCTTTTTTGGAAATTCATGCGGGCGCGGGTGGAACAGAGTCGCAGGATTGGGCTTCTATGTTGGCACGCATGTATCTTAGGTGGGCCGAAAAACGCGGTTATAAAGCCGAATTGTTAGAGGAAAGTCCCGGTGAAGAAGCGGGCCTTAAATCCGCTACAATGAAAATTACCGGTTTTCGGGCTTACGGGTGGTTGAAACATGAATCAGGCGTGCATCGGTTAGTTCGGATTTCCCCCTTTGATGCCAATGCTCGACGGCATACCAGTTTTGCCTCTGTTTGGGTGTATCCGGCTGTGGATGATTCAATTAAAATAGATATCAATCCGGCAGATTGCCGCATAGATTTATATCGTGCTTCGGGGGCCGGCGGTCAGCATATAAATCGCACTGAAAGTGCTGTGCGGATTACACATATACCGACAGGCATTGTCGTGCAAAGTCAAACCGGTCGTTCCCAATTTCAAAACAAAGATGAGGCCTGGCGCATGTTGCGTGCTCGGTTGTATGAGGCCGAACTTAAAAAACGACAGGAAGCGCAAGGGGCCTTAAACGCCAGTAAGGGCGATAACGGTTGGGGAAATCAGATTCGGTCATATGTGTTGCAGCCGTATCAACTTGTCAAAGATCTGCGCACGGGGTATGAAACATCTGATACGGCCGGTGTATTGGATGGTGAGTTAGATGGTTTTATGAAAGCGTCTTTGGCACAATTGGCCAAGGGGGAAACGGCATGACTTTATCCCACGAGAACGGTTTTATCCTGTTTAAAAAAACACGGTTATTAGAAGCGAAAATAGCAGCATTCTTAAAAAATTTGGAGACAGCCGGTGCAGCGTATTTAGACGCTGTAACACTTTATTTTCAAACGGGACGCGATAAAGCATTTTTGGCGCAAAAGGAAAATGTCAGTGCTTTGGAGCAGCAAAACGATGCCCTGCGGCGCGAAGTTGAAAATCAATTATATGTTCAAATGATTTTGCCCGATATGCGATCGGATATTTTGCGCATATTGGAGGGCAGTGACAAAATTATCAATAAATATGAATCCAATTTGATAGATCTTTCCATTGAACAACCGATAATCCCCGAAATGATTCAGGCCGGTGTTTTGGACATGATACGTGTAGATTTAACTTGTGTTGCCGGTTTGACACGGGCCATACGCGCTTTTTTTGACGGTCGGGTGGTTCGGGAAGTGACCGCGGATGTTTTTAAAGACGAGCATACGGTTGATTTAGCCGCCGAGGCATTAAAGGAACACGTTTTTTCCGATTTGGCTTTGGAATTGGCACAAAAACTGCAATTAAAAGATTTTTTAAGTGACATTGAAAAAATATCGGATATCGCCGAGGAGGTAGCCGATCGGTTGATGATTATGTCGGTGAAACATTCGGTATGACTTTGTTATCCTTGGCCGGCGGATTATTTTTGGGGCACGAGTTGGGACGAAACAACTTGGGTAACTCATTCGGTATGGCGGTCGGAACACGGATGTTGCCATTCGCTTTTTCAGCTGTTTTGGCCGGTTTTTTTGTTTTTATGGGAGCACTGTTCGGCGGTGCCGGTACAACGGCGGGTATTTTGGCCCTTGCTCCCGGGTTTACACCGTTTGTGGCATTTACGGTTTGTGTCTCGGGGGGCTTGGTATTGGGAATGCTGACACGGTATGGTATTCCTGTTTCTATTGCACAAAGTATTATTGGTGCCTTACTGGGGGCAGATATTTATTTTTGTTTTCCTATTGATTTAAATCATGTGTCGGAAATTGTTTTTGCCTGGTTTTACAGTCCGATTTTAAGTTGTGCGGTTGCATTTGTTTTGTTTCATATCATTCGGTTTTGGTTACATCACCGACCAGTGGGTGTTTTTTATAGAGATATTTGGGTGCGTTGGGGATTAATCGGAGTCGGTGCTTTTTCGGCTTATGGAATTGGCGCAAATAATGTTTGTGTTATTATCGGACCTTATTTGGCAGCGGGCATTTTAAATGAAACGGTTTTAACTGTGTTAATTTCATCCGCAATTTTTTTAGGTTTTTTACGTGCTAATAAACAAGTCATCCGGACATTGTCATCAGGGTTATTCCCGCTGGGGCCCTTGGAATCGTTTATTGCTGTGTTTGGGGCGGCATTGACATTGTTTGCTTTTTCTTCAACCACATTCAAAGCCGGTTTAACCTTTTTGGGGCTGCCATCTTTACCGTTAATTCCGATTTCTGTTACACATGCGGTTATCGGTGCCATTGTCGGGTTGGCGTTGGCCAAGGGACGGTTTGGCCTTAAAACGGCAAATTTGGGGTGTGTTTTGGCCGCTTGGGCGTTGGTTCCGATTATCAGTGGGTTGATTTCTTATGGAATTTTGACTATTGTAGGATTATTCGGAGTCTGATATGTCAAAACAATCATTTTCTTATATTTCGGTTAAGACGCTTAAACTGATGTTGCGCACGATTCAGATAACGCTGACATTATGTGTTGTTTTGGCGGCCTTGGCTTTTTGGCGATTAAGTGTGGCTCCGGTGAATGTTGATTTTTTGGTTCCGAAATTGACACCGTTGTTTTTACCGGCCGAAAGCGGATTAAAGCTGCATATTGATTCTATTTTTTTAAAAACCGGTTTTCAAAAAGAAGGATTGATCCATGTTCATATTAACGGTTTAACGCTTTTACGCCAAGACGGGACGATTATTGCCGATATTCCGGAAACAAGCATGTCCTATGGTCTGTGGAATATTTTGACACTTAATTATTTACCGGATACAATGAAAATTCGCCGACCGGTGATTCAGGCCGTTATTGATGAGGAAGGGCGGTTTTTTATCCGTAACCCAAATGATGCCAAAGTATCCATACCTGTGGAACCGATGCGTGCGGCGGATATTCCGCTTGTTTTGTCGGCGGATGTTCCTGTTCAGCTGGTTATGCCGAATCCGCCCGCAGATGCGGCATCGGATTCACACAAGACAGCAGATATCTCCTTGCTTTCGGCGGAAACAAAAGTATCATCATCGACGGATGAGTCAGCAGACAGTGTTTTGAAACAAACGCAAATTCGGGATGTTGATGCCATTATTCGGTATTTTTTAAAATTTGAACAGTTAAAAATAGAAAATATGGCATTATTATTGGATGACCGACACTTAAATCGTTCATTCAGCATTTCAAACATCAATGCGCTTTTACGATGGCCGTCCGTGGATGAGCATACTCTTTCGGCGTCTGGGGTTGTGCAATCTGACGGTTCGTCAACCAAGGTTCAAGTAAAAATGTCATTAAACCGTCGGACAAAGCAAGTGCCGTTTGATATTTCGTTTGATGGATTGAATCTATCAAAATTCGCGTCATTTATTCCGATTTTAACAAAAGACACGTTGCTTGTCGGGGGACGGATTTTTGGTCAATTTGATTTTTCAAAAGGGCGGGATGATATTCGTAAAGCTGTCACAAACCTGTCTTTTGAACTGATAACGAAACAACCCGGACGCCTTCACTTACCGGCACCATTGACCAACGAATACCATATTCAAAAAGCTGTTATTCGTGGTCAGTTTTCACCGGATTTAAGTGCGTTAAGTTTAAAAGATTCAACCATTTCATTGGTGTCGGGCGGCACAGCACAGGTAACCGCCGAGGTAACCGGATTGGGTGATTTTTTGGATACATTTGATCCCACCTTGTTGAATGCACGTCTTGATGCCCATGTAACGGGGCTAATTGTGGATCAAACGGCTTCGGTTTGGCCACCGGAATTGGGACCGGATGCACATGCCTGGGTTCAGGAAAACATTTTTGACGGGACAATTCCCAAGGCAGATTTTACCCTTTATTTTAAGGGGTTAGAGTTGGTTGATTTGTTTGGGCGTGTGTCCGTTGATGGGGCCTCTGTGCGATATGTTGAAAGCATGCCTGTTGTTCGTGATGTTGCCGGTGAAGTATTATTGTATCCCGATAAAGTGGAAATTACGGCGCATCAAGGGAAAATTGGGAATTTGATACTTCAAAAAGCGGCTTTGTCTTTTACGGATTTATTGGCCGATGTGGCAAAGGCACAAATTGACATAACTGCATCAGGCCCCATTCAAGAGGCATTGGATGTCATTGCCGCAAAACCGCTTGAGTTTCCTCAAATGTTCGGATTGGATGTTGCTCGGACGAGTGGTATGGGAAATGTGCACTTGATTTTGGCGTTCCCGCTGACGGATGATTTGGATTTATCGCATATTCAAACAACGGTTTCGGCTGATTTAAGTGAGGCTGTTTTCCCGTTGCCGTTCGGTGATGAGCGGATAACCGACGGCACATTTAACTTATCGGTAGATAATGCAGGTCTGACATTGGAAGGGAATGCCAAATTGAAAACCGTGCCGCTGGCATTAAAGTGGCAGGAATTTTTTACCACAGTTCAACAATCGGATGTGCAATCGGTTTATGATATTTCGTCAGATGTTCAAGTAGAATTTTTAAAAACATGGATTCCCGATGTTGCGGAATATGCAACGGGACATGCCCCGTTTCGTGCCCGTGTTCAAAAAACATTTAATAATCGTTACACATATGATATTGATGCCGATTTAAAAGAAACAAAATTAATTTTATACCCCGTTGCAACGGTTAAAGAGCAAGGACATGAAGCCGTTTTAAAATTAAACGGAACCTATCATCCGGCGATTGCCGATCCGGCATTTGATTTTACCTTTTCGGCCCCCAAACAAGATTTAAGCGCAACCGGTGCCGTCAGTTTAAATAAAGGATTTTCGTTAATTATCAGGAATTTGATAGCCCCCGGAACACAGGTTAAAGGAACGGTTGAAATTGATGCAGATAAAAATATTGTTGTAAAAGCAAACGGGCGGTCGTGGAACATGACTCAACTGCGTGATTTGCCGTTTTTGAAAAAAACAAATGATGAAACGGTCAAAAACGATAAAACGCTTCAGGCATTATTCAGTTCTATTTTATTGGATGTGCGATTGCAATCGGTTTTATTAAAACCCGGGAAACCGTTAAAAAATGTTGAAATTAAAGGGAAAAGGCAAGGTCTTATTTGGCAGAATATGTTTATGTTTGCCGCAGGTGCTAAACCGTTTTCAGCGCATTATGCCCCGGAAAAAAAGATTTTACGGATTCAATCCGAAGATGTGGGGGATTTGTTGGATCGGTTAAACGTGACGGATCGGTTTTCAAAAGGGCGTTTGAATATTGAAGCGAAACAGTTGTTGTCAGGTGGTTTTAAAGGAACAATAGATGTAACCGATTTTCAGTTTAAAGATCCCGGCTTTTTTGTTCAGGCGGTGACAATTTTAGGGATTGTAGACGGTATTATCGGTAATGAATTAAATTTTAAAAAGGCGCAGGTTCCGTTTGAAATGCTGCCGACGGGGTGCCTGTCGGTTCAAAATGGATATGCTTATGGCACGACATTGGGCGTTACATTTGCCGGAACACTTGAATCCGATCAAGTTTCTTTGTCGGGATCGGTAATTCCCGCATATATTATCAATTCGCTTTTGGGACGTATTCCGTTGATCGGCGGTTTGTTTAAAGATGGTGAAGGGGGGGGATTGGTGGGCGTTAAATATACAATCAGTGGTTCTTTGTTTCATCCCGGTATTCAGTTTCATCCGTTGGCTTCCATGGCACCGGGTGTGTTGGGGACTTTATTCAAATAGCTTTAAGCATACCTTTTTTACCCTTTACTTTGTTATATTTCCCCCTTATATGAACAACAGATTTAACTGAAAAAGGGGGGAATATGCGTTATTTAGGGAAAATTTGCCTTTTGGGTGCGGTATTGGTGATGGCGGGAAATGTATCGGCGGCAGATGTGGAAACCGATATATCGCATATATCCGGAACAAGTAAGAATGTGCTAGACCGTCAAAAATTTGATGCACGGCGACAAGAGCAAAGTATTCCGAAAACGGTGGAACGCAGTTATGCCGATTTTAAAAAATGGTTGGCTGATAAAACGGGGTTAAGTTATTCAATTGATATTTCTTTATTGGGACAGCGCGGAGCGCCGAATGGTAAAGGGACGCCGTGGCAAACCCAGTATTACGGATCGGCTAACTGGAATATGTTTTCGTCCGATACGTTTGGAAAAGGATCGGCCCAAATTGCCTATACTGCCGTTCGGTATTGGGGGGCTAATGCAAATGATGTGGCAACACGAATCGGTGTCATCAATTCATTTAATGATTATATGAGCAAAGCCAATTATTTTGATCAATTGTCCTATACACATCAATTTCCGGGTGCATTGTCTTGGTTATCGGCAACAATCGGTCAATTCCCGATGTATAATTTTGACGGGACGGCTTATAACAGTAACCAGCAAATTAACTTTATCAACTATGCATTATCTCAAAACGGATCATCAACCTATCCGTCAGCCAGTTTGGGCGGATATGTCACCGTTGCGCCGTCAGAGGTATTAAGCTTTACGGTTGGTTTTCAAGACGCCCATAATGTATCAGGATCACGTATTACAACAAAAGATTTTGATAAGAAAAAGTATACCTCGTTTGCCGGAGTAACATATACGCCGACACTTGACGGATGGGGCAGCGGGGAATACAGTTTGTTGGTGTATAATCAACCGTCTGTTCCCGAACAACCGGGAACCAGTAACGGGTGGAGTTTTAATATTCTGCAAAATTTCGGACCGAAATGGGCTGTTTTTGCGCGTGCCAATGGAGCATCGCGTTCGCCCGAATCGGTAAAACAGTCGTATATGCTGGGGGTGGTATGCAATAATCCGTTTAATCGTAACGCCTTGGATCAATTCGGGTTTGCCGGAGCGGTCAATAAATTGAATAAATCTGTTAATGGTGCGGGAACACGGTCAGTTGAAAATGTTTTAGAAGCGTATTATGCCTTTGGTGTTTCCAATTATTTAACCATTACACCCGATATTCAATTTTATATCAATCCCGGAGCCAATCCGGATAATCACACGGCAACGGTTGCCTCTTTAAGAGCGACGGTGATGTTTTGATGTTTGATAAAATCATGCAATTTGTCGGGCTGTTTTTTTTCGGCTTTGCCGTTTGGCTTATTGCCAAAGATGTTGAAGCCATCGGTCCGCATCGGTTGATTGATTTGGTTTTACAAACACCAATATGGGTAATCGCTATCGCTTTATTTTTTACGGTGTGTGATTATGCGGCGTTGGCCGGATATGATTTTTTATCACTTAATTACATACGTAAAAAATTGCCGGTTCCATTGGTGCTGAAAGCTTCCGGTATCGGGTTTGCCATTAGTAATACGGCTGGTCATGCTTATGCGTCCGGTGGGGCGATTAGGTATTTATTTTATACGCCCGCCGGTGTAAGCAAAAGCGATATTTTAAAAATAATCGCGTTTCAATCCATTATGTTTTTTTTGGGTATGGGATTTGCTTATGCTGCAGCAACGGGAATTATGCTGATGACACCGGTATTAAAGCAAAATCAATATGCGCACGTGTTATATTTTTCCGTTATTGTTTTACTGATTTTATTCTTTTTATATTATCGGTTTTTAGTTATTCCCGGTAAATCGTTTCATGTATCCGGGGTGGATATCAATGCCCCTACCAAACGACAAACATTTGGGCAGTTGATTATCGGATTATGTGACAATATTGCGGTTTCAATTGTGTTTTTCAGCATTTTCAGATTTCATCTGGATGCCGATTTTTTGACAGTGTTCAGTGTTTTTATTATTGCCCAAACAATTGGAATCGCTACACAGATTCCCGGTGGAGTAGGGGTTTTTGAAGGGTTGTTTTTATATCTTTATCCCCATACAATTGCACAAAAACCGGGTATTTTGGCGGCTTTGGCCGTCTTTCGGATTTTGTATTTCTTTGTGCCTTTTTTTATTGCATCTCTTTATTTGGGATGGGATAAATTGACCCGAAAAAGACAAGTTGAAAAGATTAAAAATCCTTAAAAAAATTAAAGAAATGAGATTATTTTTATATGCCTAAAAAAAGGATCGTTAGAATGTAACGCTCTTTTGGGTTAAATTAACATACTTTGGAAAGTCTGTTAAGATAAAAGCAACACCCTGTAATTTAACAAGAAAACATATTTTTATCAGTTTTACTTTTTTATACGGGAAAATGTCTAAAAAAAACGATCGTTTATTTAAAGCAAATATAAAGGAGAGAAGAGGGAGAACCAATGAAAGAAGATTTTATGAATGAGACAGCCATTAGCACGCAAGCAGGGCGCAGTATGGTAGAGATGTTGGGTGTATTGGCGATAATAGGTGTTTTATCTGTAAGTGGGATAGCCGGGTATCGGTATGGGATAGAAAAATATCAAGCGAACGAAATAATAGATGAGGTTTCAAAGAGAGCGATTATAGCGGCGACACAAATGATACAGCAGGGGGAATTGGGTTCTGATGGATTTTTGAAGAGTGTTAACGGGATAACATATGCAACCGGATTGGCGAGCGCGGAGGATGATGCGTCCTTTTTTATAGATGTAACCGGACTAAAGGAATCGGTTTGTCGGCTTGTATTAAAGAATTTACCGGCGTAAGCGTCGGAAGTGATTGTGAATGGGACGGGGATGACACCTGCAACGGCATTTGATTGGACAGGGGATTGCAGCGTTCTTTCAATAGGGTTTTATGAGGATTTAGAGGCAGATAATGTGAAGGTAAATTCTCCTGTAACAAAAGACGAAGATACATTTGACCGTGTTGGAATATGTGAAGGAATAGGGATGTGGGATGACGGAAAATATTGTTCCTATAATCCGACAAACGAGAGCTTAGATTGGTGTTTGAATTTTAATACAGTTTATCAAAATGAAAAATGTGTCTGTGCGGACGGATGGTATGGCAATTATTGCCATTTGAATCCGGATATATCAAAAATGCTTTGTCATAATCATGGAAGTGCCCAATCATGTGGTGGCAGTATGTTTTGTGATTGTGACAGCGGATGGATTGGTACGGATTGTTCTATTGCAAAAGACAACACATGTTCCGGACATGGCACTTTAATTTCTTCAAAATGTCAATGTGATACGGGATATATTGGTTTAAATTGTGAGGTTAAAACAAACGAAGCTGATGAAAAGTTATGTTCTGGACGTGGGATTTGGATTCAAACTCTTCATAATGGATATTGTTCATGCCAAAGCGGCTTTGGTGGATCGGATTGTTCCAAAGAGGCGCGTGTAGCATGTGATGATATTGGGATATGGGTTAATGACGGATGTCAATGTGATAATGGCAGTTCGGGGTATATTGGATGTTGGAATTCGGATTGTAATGGACATGGAACACTTAATAGTGGAGGATGGGATTGCACTTGTGATGCCGGTTGGTTAGGGGTGTATTGCCAGATAAGAAAAGAAAATGAAGAATCCACAGATGTTATGGAAGAAACAACAACAGTCTGGTAATTCAATTATGAAAAAAACGCCCGATTTTTATACCGGGCGTTTTTTGTATAAAAAGTTATATTTAATCGTCGTAAACGACAACATCTTCAACCACATAGGCATTTGTGTTCGGATCGGTTGTATAGGTGACTTCAATCCAATCATCCTCTTCCATCATCGGCATGTAATAGGCAGATCCTTTTTGATATGTTTTACCATGTTTCTTTTTGTTTTTCTTCATCATTTTCTTCTTCCGATATGTTGTGTTGTCGGATGTTTGCACATTTACGACCTTTCCGTCGCTTTGTTCCAATGTGATCATGTTTCCTTTTTGTGAAACAACTTTTCCTTTAACGGTTTCGGCGGCTTCGGCCAAGTTGACGGCCGCAAAAACACCCAAGGCGGTTACGCTTAATAATAATGCTTTTTTCATTTTTTTCCCTTTCAATAAAAAAATAAACAACACAAAAATGATATGGTCGCTTTTTTGATTGGGTCAATACGGTCTTTTTTATCTCGTCAAAAGGGGGTATTGAACCCTGATTAAAGGGGGCTTATATCTTATGATGATTGCAATGGTGCAATTGTTTTGAATAGGGAGATTTATGATGCAAACAGGAACAAGATATCCGACTTTAGCGTTTCACACCGGCGGTGCCGGACAGGCGAATGATGGTATTCCGCCGCAGCCGTTTGAAACTTTTTGTTATGACAGCGCGTTGTTACAAGCGAAAATTCAAGATTTTAATGTTGTCCCCTACACTTCGGTTTTACCGCCCGAGTTGTTTGGTAACATCGTTCCGGTTGATCAAGTGGCCCATACGTTTAAACACGGGGCTGTCTTGGAAGTGATTATGGCCGGTCACGGCGCCCGTTCAATTGATCATAAGGCGATTGCGACAGGTATCGGTGTCGTTTGGGGCAAAGATAAAACCGGTAAGTTTATCGGTGGTTGGGCAGCCGAATATGTTGAGTTTTTTGATACCTTTATTGACGATGATATTGCTAAAGCACATGCCGAGATGTGGTTAACAAAATCATTGAACCATGAGTTGGAAATTCGGGATGTTGAAAAACACAGCGATTTTCAATTTTTCCATAATTTTGTGAATATTGAACAAGCCTTCGGATATTCACTGACGGCTCTTGGATTTTTGAATTTTGAAACGGCACCTGTCGTTGAATTAAAAAAATAATATTGTATTCGGTCATCAGCGGCTTTTTAAGAATTTAATGTATTTTAAACACTTAAAAAAGCCGCTGTTATCTTTTTATAAGGAATAAGCCTATGGTGAAACAAATAAAAACAACAACGGCGTCTGTCGGTCGGCTGGGCGTTTTCGGTCTGGCTGCCATTGTTGTCAGCTCAATGATCGGCGGCGGTATATTTTCTTTGCCGCAAAACATGGCCCAAAGCGCAGCGGTCGGATCCGTTATTTTAGCTTGGTTAATCACGGGATTCGGTATTTATTTTATTGCAAATACGTTTCGTATCTTATCTGACACACGTCCCGATTTAACATCGGGAATTTATATGTATTCTCGGGCCGGTTTTGGTTCGTATATGGGATTTAACATCGGATGGAGTTATTGGCTGTGCCAGATTTTCGGAAATGTCGGTTACGCTGTTATTACGATGGATGCTTTAAATTACTTTTTCCCCGGTGTTTTTACAGGGGGAAATAATTTGTATTCCATTATCGGTGGATCATTATTTATTTGGTTTTTTAATTTCTTGGTGTTAAAAGGCGTTAAGCAGGCTGCCTTTATCAACTTGGTCGCAACAATTGCCAAAATTGTTCCATTGATATTATTTGTTTTAATTTTAGGATTTGTTTTTAATATTGATAAATTTAATTTTGATTTCTGGGGACATATCCATGGATCAAATCTGGGAGATGTTCCGGACCAGATTAAAAATACCATGTTGGTTACCTTGTGGGCGTTTATCGGCATTGAAGGGGCTGTTGTTTTATCCGGACGGGCACAAAATGCTTCGGATGTCGGCAAAGCAACGATCATGGGCTTTTTGGGATGTTTGCTGATTTATGTCTTATTATCCATTTTACCGTTTGGATTTATGTCTCAAGAACAATTAGCCGCGATTCCAAATCCGTCAACGGCGGGCGTTTTGGAAAAAATCGTCGGACCTTGGGGGGCATGGATGATGAATGTCGGTTTAATTGTTGCTGTTTTGGCCAGTTGGTTGTCTTGGACAATGATTGTGGCCGAGATGCCTTATACCATGGCAAAGGATAAAACATTTCCCAAGGTATTTGTCAAGGAAAATGCCGCCGGTTCACCCAATGTATCACTGTGGGTAACAAGCGGTATGATGCAGCTTGCCATGTTATTGGTTTATTTTTCTAATAATGCTTGGAACACGATGTTGTCAATTACGGGTGTTATGGTTTTACCGGCGTATTTCATGTCGTGCTTATATTTATGGAAGTTGTGTGCCGATCATGAATTCCCCCAAAATAAAGGGATTTCACGCTTTTCGGCTTTGTTGACCGGTGTTATTGGCTCGTTTTATGCGTTATGGTTAATTTATGCCGCGGGATTAAGTTATTTGTTGATGGCGGTTGTCTTTATTGCATTAGGACTGCCGGTTTATATGTGGGCACGGAGGGAAAACAATCCCGGACAACCCATGTTAAGTGATCGGGAGTGGATTTTGGCAACATGTCTGATTTTGATCGCGGCGACGGCTATTTACGCTTTTGCGTTTGATATTATTCAACTGTAAAAGTATCCGTTAAAAAAAGAAAAAGAGCGGGAAACCGCTCTTTTTTTATAATTTGTAAAACGAATACAATTATTGAAGACCTAAATTGGAAGCTGTCAACACGCCCATTCCCGATAAAACCGCAAAATAGGCGGAAATACGACTGTGTTTTGCTTGTGTTAAAACAACTTTTGCATTCAAAAGTTCCTGTTCGGCATTTAAAACATCTAATACTGTGCGGCTGCCGCGTTCTTGTTCGTCACGCACGCCGTCTAAAGCCAGTGCGCTGGCTTTAATGCGGATTTTAGCGGATTGAACAGCGGCTTTTTGGGCTTCGTGAATATGCCAAGCTTGACGCAATTTTTCAAGAACTTGTCGCTTTATTTGAACGACTTGTTCCCGGACGGCCGATGCTTCAGCTTTGGCCTTGCGGGTTTGGGCAAAGGCTATTCCCCGATCGTATAGCGGCACATTCAAATAAACCCCGATTCGGCTGTCATTGACTTCATCAATCAGGGGGATATCCTGATATTTTAAAACGGATGCTTTGATATCCACGGACGGCATGTATGTTTCACGGGCAAAGGAAATACTTTCTTCTGAGGCGCTCTGACGGGCTTTTACGGCCAAAATTTCCGGATGATTGGTTAAGGCTTTTTCTTCTGCGGCAGATAATGTTTGTGGGAAAAGACCGGATAAGCGTTTTAAATCAATTTCATCATAAGCCGGCAATGTTTTACCGTAAATTTTTCGGAATGTTTCAAGGGCATTGTCGTATTCGGCCTGAGCTTCAATCACTTGATATTTTGCCCATTCAAGGCGGGCAGCTGCTTGGGCAACATCGGTTTTGGTCAAAACACCGACACGCTCTTTTTGGACATATTGATCGTGATATTCTTTCAAAACGGTTTCATTGTTTTTATTTAACTTTAAAACTTCACGCGCGTTTAAAACACCGATATAAGCGTTAACGGCGGCTAAAAAAGTTTCTTGTTCCGTTGCATGTAAAACGGCATTTTCGGATTTTAATGATTCCTCGCTCGCTTTAATGCGTGCTGTTGTTGTGAATCCGTGAAAAATATTTTGCGTTGCATTGATTCCGATTTGCTTTTGATTTTCACGGAAAATATCATCTGCTATTTTTGTTCGTGTGCGTGCAATACCGGCCGATACCCTGACAGACGGTTGCCAATCTGTTTTTGCCAGGCTGACGTCGGCTTCAACGGCTTTAAGGTCTTGGCGTTTACTTAAAAGTATCGGGTTTGTTGCATAAACATCTTTTAATGCCGTAAACATGTCGGCATACGAGGGACAGGTGCTTAAAAGCATTAAAGTGAATACCGTATATTTTTTCATTTTTTTCTCCTTATAACGTTGTTTTAAACCGTTTTAAAGCAATGGCTGCGATGATGGTGCCCGATAAGAGTAAAACACCAACATGTTCGGCAAAATAATCCCATCCGGCTCCTTTTAAGATAATGTTGCGGACCAAGTATGTGTAATGTGTCAAGGGATTTATATACGAAATCCATTGCAAAATTTCGGGCATGTTTTCCCTTGGGAAAAATGCCCCCGAAAGCATCAATGCCAAAAAAATAATGATAATAAGTCCTAACATAGCTTGTTGTTGAGTTTTTGTATAGGTTGCCAGCCAAACGGCTGTTGCTGTCGCGGGCAAGCAAAATGCCATAAAAGATAAAACAAACATAAGAAATGAGCCATTAAATGACATGTCAAAGAAAAACCAGCCAACAGTTTGAATTAAAAACATGTTGACAAAGGCAACAAAAATATAAGGGATTGTTTTACCCAAAATAATATCGTATTTTGAGATTGGTGCAGAAATCAGAGTTTCAATTGTGCCGTTTTCTTTTTCTCGGGCAATGGAAACACTAATCAGTGTTAAAAGGGACATTAAAACCAAGACAGCTGAAATGGCTGGAATTAAAAACCACTGTGTGTTTAATTCCGGATTAAATAACAATCGTGTTGAAAAATGAATCGGATTATGCGTGCTTATATGCATTTCTTGGGTTAAAACACCGCTTATAATGCCTTGCAGATATCCTTCAATACTTTGTGCTTTTAAAACATTTGTTGCATCAATTAAAATCTGAAGTTCGCCTTCACCACGTATTAAAGAACGCGTGAGTCCGCCTTTGGGGGCAATCAAGGCGACATCAGCTTCACCGGCCTGAACAGCTTCAACCGCACTTTTTTGTAAGGGGGCAACTTTTTTAAACCAACCTGATCCAAGGGCATGGTCATAAACGCGTGTCATAATGGTGTCATCCGGAATCGTATCAATGACCAGTCTTAAATTACGTGCTTCAAAAGTAATTGCCTGACTTAATATAATAACTTGCACTATCGGTAAAATTAAAATAGCAGCTAACATAATGGGATCGCGCCTTAGGGCGATCAGCTCTTTTTTAATAAATCCCAATAATGTGCTCATTCCAATGTCCTTTTAAATTTAAAAATACCAATAAGCATTAAAACAATTATTTGAATACTTAAAGCCGTAAAGGGAACCCATAAGTCGGAAAATGAGCTGGCCTTTAAAAATTGGTCCCGTGCAATTTCAACATAAAAACGAGCAGGAAATAAAGCCGATATTCCCTGAAACACGGGGGGCATATATTCTATCGGAAAAATAAAACCGGATAGCAGAGCCGTTGGTAATAAACCGATAACAGCCGCATATTGCACGGCGACTTGCTGTTCATGACTGATGACCGAAATACACAGTCCCATGGCCAAATACCCCAAAATAAATAAAAGCGTTGCACCAATTAAAATAAGGTAACTGCCGTTAAATGGAACGTTAAAGATAAAACGAGCCGCTAAAAAGACAATCCAAAAGCCACAAAAACTGAGCCCTGCATAGGGGAGTAGTTTACCGATCAAAATTTCTGTCGCTCTGATGGGGGTAGAAAGTAGCATTTCCATAGAACCTTGTTCCCATTCTTTGCAAATTGTTAAGGCTGTCAACATGATGGCAACAAGAGCGACGATAAGTGCGGTAATACCCGGGACGGCAAACCAACGGGAATTTAGTTCGGGGTTGAACAGATAACGTGTTTTGATTTTTAGAGGTTTGTTATCTGTTGCTGGGAGGCCTTGAATTTTATAAAAAGCTAAATTGTTGACGGTATTTAAATAATTCATAATGGCCGATACAGATGAATTGTCGGCGCCATCTAACATAATTTGGACATTACCGGTACGAGCGGTCATCATTTCTTTTTCAAAATTGGGGGGAATAACCAACATCATTTTGGCGCGTTCCGCTGCTAAATCATCTTGGCCTTTGGTAGGTGTTTCAATATGATAAGGCCTGAAATAATCGGAACTGCCGAATGTTTCAATCAGTTTTCGGGAGCTTTGGGTTTTGTCATGGTCCATGTAAGCCAGTTCAATAGATTTAACATTAAATTCAATGGCATTTCCCAAAATTAAAACGATAAGAAGCGGCAGCAAAAGGGCCATCATCAATGTGAACGGATCACGAAAGATGTGTTTGAATTCTTTTAAACAGACGGCTTTGGTTCGGCGTAAAGAAAAAACAGTCATCTGTCTTTCCCCTCTACAAGGCGAATAAAAACATCTTCCAGTGACGGGGCAATCGGAGTGATGTTAAAATTTTCCGCCAATTGTTTTTGTATTGAAGTGGTTTCTTTTTTGAATAGGGCGTGATAGTGCCGGCCATAGGGTTCAAAAATCTCAAATAAAGATTTATCGGGCAGGGGCACGTTTCCCCTTTTAGGTGTTATGAGGTAAAGTTGTCCTTGAAATGTTTTCTTTTTCAAAGCAGCAGGAGTATCAAGTGCAATCAGCTCACCGGCGCGCATTAAAGCAATACGGTCACAATTTTCGGCTTCATCCATATAATGCGTGGTGACAAAAACAGTTTTACCTGTTTGCGCCAAATGGCGGATCAGATCCCAAAACCGGGCGCGTGCTTTTGGGGCAACACCGGCCGTCGGCTCATCCAAAAAAATAATCGGCGGATCATGCAATAAAGAAACACATAAAGCAATTTCTTGTTTAATGCCGCCCGGCAAGTCGCGCACAAGCAAAGACAAATCCTCCCGAAAATCAATAAAGCGGAGTAGTTCGGTACGCCGTTGTTCATAACGTTTTTTATCCAAATGGTGAAGTGCTGCGGCAAAATCCATGTTCTCGGCAATGGAAATACCGTCATAAAGGGTGAATTTTTGAGACATGTATCCGACTTTTTGTTTAATCAGATTTTCTTTTCCCCGAGTAAAACGTTCGTTGTCAATAAAAACCGTCCCTTCCGTTGCCGGTAGCAGGCCGCATAAGACACGGATTGTTGTCGTTTTGCCGGCACCGTTTGCTCCCAAAAAGCCAAAAATTTCTCCACGATCCACTTGAAATGAAACATTTTTAACGGCATAAAATGTTCCAAAGCGGACAGAAAGATTTTTAACAGAAACAATCGGTTGGTTCATTTGTCTTCCTTTCCGCGGTTTAAGAAATAATCATCAAAATTGGCCACATGCGCTGTTTCCAGCAATTTTTGCGGTTCACCGGCACCTAACATTTGGCCGCTTTCCATTAAAACAACCGCGCCGCAGCGTTCGGCTTCATCCATATAGGCAGTGCTCATGATGACTAAAATACCTTGATTAACGGCGGTTTGCAGCATAGACCAAAATTCACGTCGGCTGATTGGATCTACACCGTTGGTCGGTTCGTCAAGCAACATGATTTCAGGAGAACGAAGCAGGGCACACATTAACCCCAATTTTTTATACATGCCGCCGGATAATTTACCGGCCGGCCGATCCAAAAATTTATCAAGTCGTGTCATATGCAGCAGTTCATCACGTTTCATCGCGTATGTTTTTTGATTAATACCGTATAGTTCTTTGAAAAAAGACAAATGCTCGTCAACGGACAAGTCGGCATAAAGACTTTGTGTTTGCGGCATATAAGCAATTTTGTCACGAAAAGTATCAAATTTTTGAGGGCGATTATTTTGTAAATAAACAATTTGCCCGGCATCCGGTATCAGCATTTGTAAAATTAAACGAAATAAAGTTGTTTTGCCGGCACCGGCAGGCCCGATAATACCGTATAATCGGCCGGTTTCAAAGCGCATGGAAACATCATTTAATGCCGTTATATCTCCGAACGTTTTTTTTAAGTGTGTAATATCAATGGTTGTTTTATTCATTGATAAGAGTGCTTTCAATTGTCATGCCGGCCTTTAACATTAGGTCGGGATTATCAAAGCGCACTTTAACGCCATAAACCAAGCGTGTTCTTTCTGCACGCGTTTGAACATTTTTGGGGGTGAATTCGGCTTCTTCATTGACTTTGACAATCCGACCGGAAAACGTTTTATCCGGTGCTTCCGGTAATATGCCCGTTATGCGTTGTCCGATTTTTAAGCGATATAACATGTCGTGTGGGACATAGAAATAGGCCCATATGTCATAAGGATTAGCAACGGATAAGAGGGATGTTCCCGCACTGACGACTTCCCCTTGTTCTCTAAACTTTGTGACAACGACGCCATTTATCGGTGCTGTGACACGGCACCAGTTCAGTTTTAAATCATTGTCTTGTTTATTGCGTTCTAAAACGTCGTATTGTGCTTGAGACATGTGGCCTTTTTGAATAAGAGCTTTGGCCCGTTCATAATCATTGTTGATTTGAGGGGCTTGAACTTTATAAACATCGCAGCTTAATTCTAATAAAAGTTGTCCTTTGGTAACGGCATCTCCTTCAGATATCGGAAAATCAATAATATCCGAAGCCACTTTTGAGGATAAAATCACTTTTGTTGTTTCTAATGTGCCGGCATATAAAAATATGCGGGATGCGCGCCAATATTGAAACGCGGCTATTGCAGCAATGCTACCAAGAATTACAATTCCCGATAAAATTAATTTTTTTTTAAATAGCATGTTTTTTCTCCACTTCGTTAAACAATTCTTCCAATCGGTTTAAATGGGTTTCTAAATCGTCTTTTTGTACTTGACCGCCGATTTGTAATATAGCAACACAATCTGAAAATAAAATCGGCATAAGAGCTCCAAAAAACAAGATTCTTTGTATTTGTCCGATACTTAAATCCGAACGAATACTGCCGGATTCTTGAGCATCACGAATAACGGTAAGCGGAAGTTCAAACGGTTTTAAAATACCTTTGGCAATGTAAGAACGATAAAGTTCTTGATCCAATGAGCATTCAACAAAAACGGCACGCAGCAAATTTTTATTTTCAAAGGCAAATGTCAACATACGCCGGAAGCAGTACCGAAATCGCTGTATGGGGGGTAATGTTTCTGCTTGAGACATGTCTAAAAAAATGATAAGTCGTTCGCGGATGTTGTCAAACAGACATTTCAGATATGTGTCTTTATTTTTAAAAAAGTAAGAAAAAAGGCCTAAGTTAACATTAGCTATTCGGCAAACAGCGCGCACACTTAAAGCTTTGACACCTTTTTGTGCAATCAATTCAATACCGGTATTTAACAGTTTTTTATCAATTTGTGATCCCGGACGTGCCATGATGGGTTCCTTTTTTATTTTTATACGTATGTATAATAATTGGCATTATAATACGCTTTTAAAAGAAAAGCAATCTTTTTTATAAAAAAGGTTTATTCCGAGGCTTGATCAAACAACTTTGAAATTTTTTCAATTTGTTGAACGGCATTTGCTTTGTCTTGAACCGCCGCATAAAGGCAATATTCCAGATGCGTGTTAAAAACAGTATTTTCCAAAGATTTTAAGCCCTTACGTGCGCTTTTTATCTGTATTAAAATTTCTTCGGCAGGACGATTATTTTCAACCATGCGCTTGATACCCTCAATTTGACCAATAATTCGGCTTAAACCGGGAATGACTTTTTTGTGATTTTCCGTATCTGGAAAAAGCATATCAAAAATGTTTTTTTGTCTCATGGATGTGATACCTTATTGGGAATTAAGCGGATTAGGGTGATTTCAGAGGGTGCTAATAATCGCATTTGTGGTCCCCATTGCCCGGCACCGTTTGAAACGTATAGCTTAAATCCGTTTGCCGAGTATGCTCCACTTAAATATGTGTTGACGATTTTGGTAATGATGTGAAAAGGAAAAATTTGACCGCCATGTGTGTGTCCCGAAATTTGCAAATCCGGTTGATTATCATTAGATCTGAGTATTGTTTTAGGTTGGTGTGACAGCAAAACAGCAAACCGTTCGCCTTTTTGAGATAAAGCTGCCGATATATCGGGGATTAAACCAATTCTTTTTCCGGCGTTGATATCGGGAATACCGGCAATAAATAAGTGATTGTCAATTTGGATTCCGTTATTATTTAAATAAGTAAAACCAATGTTGTTAAACACCTGAACGATTTGTTGATATCCCACATAAAATTCATGATTGCCGGCTGTCGCATAAACCCCCAAGGGTGCCTGAAGCTGTGCTAAAATATCCAAATGCGGTTTGATAAAACGGGGATAATCATCTATTATGTCACCGGGTAAAACGATTAAATCCGGTTTTTGTGCCCGTGTGCGATGCACAATACCGGCTAATTTTTTTAAAGAAAGGTTACGTGTTATATGTAAATCGCTTAAAACGGCAATGGTAACGGGAGCGGAAATTTTATCACTGATAAAAGTGACGCTTTTTACATTTGGTACTTTTTTACCTTCATACAAAGCATATCCGGCTGTTATAAGCGTTAATATCAACAAAACAACATTCGCTTTTTTTAAAATATCTTTTTGAAACGGCGAGGGGATCTTTTTCTTAAAAAAACGGCTGATTTGCCACAGAATAAGCCATAGTACATCCCGGACAATCATGAAAAAGGTAGTTAAGACAGCAAAAATAAAAATAAAATATAAACTGTCCGTCATAAACGCATAGAGGGCCCCTGTTGGTGTTTGTGGGCGATTGATAATAAAAATAGGCGGCAGCCATAACGCAAAAATACCGCAAAAAAGAAAAACCCGCCCGCCGATGAAGAGGTGAAGACCTTGAGCCAGACGAATAGTAACAATAATTGAGCCAATGAGGGCCACTGTCAAGACAAGTGCTGCAAATGTCACATAAACCCCCATTCTTACTTATGATTGGGTTAAGGCATCATAAGCACGTTTAACTTCTTGAATATCCTGCCACATCAACCATTTGGGAGATCCTTTTTCCCGTGAGGCGTTTCTTAATAAATAAGAGGGATGAAAAATCGGCATCATTTTAGAACCGTGCGGTCCGTCAAACCACTTTCCTCTTATTTTTGTAATTCCTAACGGGGTATCCAAAAAGGACGCCATGGCAATACGCCCGCATAATAAGATAAGACGTGGTTTTAAAATATCAACCTGTGCCTGTAAATAAGCCTTACAGGCAGCTTTTTCTTCGGGTAACGGATCACGATTATCCGGCGGGCGGCACTTTAACGTGTTGCAGATATAAATGTCTTTCGTCCGTGATAAGCCGACGGATTCAAAAATTTTATCCAACAACTGCCCAGCGCGTCCGACAAACGGCCGACCTTGCTGATCTTCGTTAAATCCGGGTGCCTCCCCGATTAACATCAATTTTGAATTGGGGATACCATCGGCAAAAACACTATTTGTACGGGTTTGCCAAAGCGGACATTTTTGACAGGTTTGGCAAGCGTGTCGGATTTTTTCAAGTTCTTCATACATAAAATATTTCCTTTCCCGTCTATTTTATATACCGATTTTCGGATAAAAGCAACGAAAAAGACTTCTCTTGTAATAATTGAAAAACAATAAAAACACAATTTTTTAGAAAAGAATGTCTGGACATTTAAAATATCATTCATATATAAACACAAGTTTGTTTCTTTTAGGAAACTTAAAATGCCTCGTATTTTATGTATTTTTTTCGTTTGTCACGCTTTTATTTGGATAGTGTTACCCCTTGTTTTCAGAGTGGGGGTCCCCATGGATGCTTTGGAAACACTTGTGTGGGGAACGTCATGGGAATGGGGAACAAACAAACATCCGTTTTTATCGGCATGGGTTGCTGATGTGTTTTTTACGGTTTTACCCAATCCGGCGGTCGCCTTGTATGTATTAAGTCAGGTATGTGTCATTACAGCATTTGTTTTTATTTATAAATTAGCGCGGTGTTTAACGGATGAAAAGCGTGCTATTTTAAGCACAATGTTTTTGGAAGGGACGATTTATTATACGGTTTGTTCCATTGAATATAACGTAAATGTTTTATCCCTGCCGTTGGTGGCCGCGGGGACATATTTCTTTTACAAGGCTTTGTTTTTTAACCGATTAAAATTTTGGATTTTAACGGGCATTTTTGCCGGTTTAATGGTTATGACAAAATACACGAACGGTTTCTTTTTATTAGGATGGGCGTCCTATTTGATCTTAACTAAAAAGGGACGTACATATTTTAAAACAAGTGGCCTGTGGGTAGCGGGTATTATTTCTTTTTTAATTGTGATACCGCATGCTTTTTGGTTAGTCAGGCATGATTTTTATGTATTTAATTATTTGTTTTCCCGCGCGGCAACAGCTGAAACTTCTTTTTGGGGGCGACACTTGATTGAACCGATACGTTTTTTGACAGCACAAATAGCTGCCGCCGGAATAACACTTTTATTGATTGTATTGACGGTAGGTGTTCGTTCGCTTATGCGAAGAAAAAGGGATGTGCCGATGTTTTTAGGATGTGTCGGGCTGCTTCCTTTGCTGTATTTTGCCGGTGTCGGTGTTATTTTGGGAAATACGTTCCGTTCCATGTGGGGATTCCCGTTTTTAGGATACCTGCCGCTTATTTTATTGATGGGGTCACCTGTTCGGATTGTCCAAAGACATGTGCGTCGGAGCATAAGAAAAACATTATGGACGATGGGTATTTTAGCAATGGCTTTTATTTTGGGAAACATCTTTCATGTAAGTAAAAAGGCATCATTTGACGGAGAAATGTTTGCACAGCAGTTGCGACAGATTTGGATAGAACAAACGGGTGAAGAACCGGTGTTTGTCGGGGGTGATATTTGGTATGCTTCAAACATTGCCGTTTGGGGGGAAGAACGGTTACCTGTTTTAATTGATATGGATCCCCAAACGGCACCTTGGATTGATATGGCGGCGGTGCACCGAAAAGGGGTATTGGTGGTTGCGTCCGATCCGGATGTTTTTGAAACATATCGGATCAGGTGGCCAAAGTTAAAAGAGGCAACACCTTATCCTATTACATTTGAAAATAAATGGGGCCAACGAAAAAACAGTGTTATTTATTACGGTATTTTAAGGCCTGAGGAAATAGGGGGAGATAAGTGAACAGAACGTTAAAACAACATTTAAGTATTGTTATCTCGGCTTATAATGAAGAAGGCAACATTCAAGCCCTTTATCGGCATTTAAAAAGTGTTGCAGGGCGGCTTCCACTAAAAAGTGTTGAATTTATCTTTGTGGATGACGGTTCAACCGATGGAACGTGTCGTGCAATAATGCGGTTAAAGAAAAAAGACGATCGTGTTAAAATTGTTCGGTTGGTGCGTAATTTCGGTCATGAAATTGCCATGACGGCAGGTATGGATCATGCGCATGGAGATGGTGTTGTCTTTATGGATGCCGATTTGCAACACCCACCGAAATATATCGCCGATATGGTTCGCCTGTGGCAAAACGGATCGGATATTGTTTTGACGAAACGTCAGGATAATTTAGCGGTGTCCCGTTTTTATAAGTGGTGTGCCTGCTCATTTTATAAAATATTGAATTTTTTATCAGAAATACCTATCCCTGAAAAAATGCCCGATTTTCGGTTAATTGATAGGAAATATATTAATTACTTAAAGCGATTCAATGAATCCGATCGGTTGTTTCGGGGAATGTTGGGATGGATGATGCCCGATGCTCGTGTGGCGGTTATTCCGTTTGTGGCCCCCGAACGGCTATCGGGCAAATCAAAGTATAATTTTAAAAAAGCCGGACAATTAGCGTTAAACAGTATTTTGCAATTTTCAGTTAAGCCACTGTATTTAGCGTTATGGTTGGCTATTTTATCGGCGTTGTTTGCGCTTTGTTTGGGGGCTTGGGTTATTGTGGAGCACTTTATTTTAAACAATCCCACGCCCGGATATGCAACCGTTATGGCGACGATTGTCTTTATGGGATCAATGAATTTATTTATGTTTGCCATACAAGGAGCTTATATTGCAAAAATTCATGTAGAATGTAAAAAAAGACCACTGTATTTGGCCGAATTTTCAGATAGAGAAGAAGAAAAGGAACATATAAATGCTGATTAAAATTATCAATGCGGACGATATGGGAATTTCACCGGGTGTTAATCGGGCTATTGCGGTCGGATTTGATCAAGGCATATTAAATTCAACCAGCTTGATGATGAATGTGGCCTATACGTCTCAGGCCGTCAAATTATTACGTGTCCGGCCGGGATTAGCCGTCGGTATACACTTAAATTTAACGAATCAACGCAATCAAAAGCCATTGGCAAATGTGAAAGAAATCCCCTTGTTGGTTGATAAGAAAGGGTGCTTAAAACACGGTTTTTTAGGTTTGCTGTTTTTATCAATGGTGTGTCCAAAGGCTTTTATTCAACAGGCCGAAAAGGAAATGCGGGCTCAGATTGATCGGGCATTTTTCCTAAATCTTCGGCCGGTTCATTTAGATTCCCACCGGCATGTGCACATGATACCGGGATTATTTCGTTTGACACAACGGTTGGCGCAGGAATATGGGATTGCACGTGTGCGTATTGTCAATGAATCTTTTTGGAAGACACTTTCAAAAACGCATCAATGGCGGTGTTTGATTGATGGTGGTTTTATTAAATGGATGATATTAAAGGGATTCTCAATTTTTAATCGTGTGTCGTCAGATACCTATTTTTACAGTATATTGCATACGACACGATTGTTTGGAACCGCTGTTCGGGATGTTAAAGTCCCCCTTCAGTATAAGCGTGTTGAAATTGGTCTTCATCCGTCTGATACGAACACGGATGCTTGTGCGTTTGAAGCGGCATTTTTTGATTATTTACTGGATCGGTCGGATCGGCAAAAAGAATGGGAAACTGTTTTAGATAAGAATTTTCCAAAACGGATTTCATATTAGTTTGTTTTTCGTTTCTTTTTTGTAACGGTTGATTTTGTTTTTTTATGAATTTTTGCCATAATTTTATCATGGGGCAAGGTATCAAGGCACAAGAACCAGGCATTGGATGTGTCACGGTTTTTAAGGGAGGCCTGTTTTGCTTCATCAAGTGTTGTCGGCGTGTTTGAAATAACATCTTCTCCCGGTTGCCAATTGGCCGGCGTTGAAACATTAAAGGCATCTGTTGTTTGCAGGCTGATTAAAATACGTTTAATCTCATCAAAATTACGCCCTGTTGATGTTGGATAATACAAAATCGTGCGAATAATGGCATCAGGATCAATGAAGAAAACGGCACGAACCGTTTTTGTTGAATTGGTATTCGGATGAATCATCCCGTATTTTTGAGCAATTTTTGTATTTAAATCAGCAATGAGCGGAAAATTGATATGGATGTTTTTTAATCCATGAAATTTAACTTGATCTTGGATGGTATAAAGCCAAGCGATGTGGCTGGATAAGCTGTCAACGGACAGACCGACCAGTTCAGTGTTGTATTGCTTGAATTCATCTGCCATTTGGGAAAATAGGATGAATTCCGTTGTGCAAACAGGTGTAAAATCCGCCGGATGACTGAACAAAATGACCCATTTTCCTTTATAATCTTCGGGAAAATGAATCGTTCCTTGCGTTGTTTCGGCAACAAAAGCAGGGGCTGTGTCTCCGATTAAAGGCATATGTGGCGGACAAATAGTGTCGGATATTGGTTTTGATCCTTGATTTTTATTTTCCATGTTTCCCTCTTTTTAAAGTTCTTTTATATTTAAATGGGAACATGAAAATCACACATCAAGACCGACTTTGGAAAAGGCACAAGTGCATAGGGAAGAATAAATTTTTAAATGAAAAGATAATAAGTCTGTTGGGAAGTTATTTATGACTTTTTTTCGGGGGCTAATACACGGAAACCGGCTGCTTTGAACCGGTTGGCAATAGCGATGACATCATCTGTTTCAGGGGGCGTAACGGACAACGGATAAGTGAGCCCTAATTTTTCCCATTTGGCTTTTCCTGCTTCATGATAAGGCAGTAATTCAACTGTTTTAACACACGAAAAAGGCTTTAAAAAGTGAATCAGTTCATTTATATAGGCGTCATCCATACTGTAAGTTGGCAATAAAACCAGCCGAATCCAGA
Organism: uncultured Alphaproteobacteria bacterium; assembly: GCA_944392145.1. Lineage (GTDB taxonomy): Bacteria > Pseudomonadota > Alphaproteobacteria > CAAHEQ01 > UBA3637 > CALXVS01. The sequence continues at coordinate 52,293 of CALXVS010000002.1, forward strand.
CATCTTTGTGTGTTTCATTCAAAAAACGTAAAAAAGCAAGCGTTTTATCATTGTTTTTTCCCGTTATTTTACGATGTTGAACAGGATTTAAATGTTTGATATCCAATAAAAATAAATCTGCCTGTTGAACGATTCTTTCTATATCAGGGGTTTTATCAACGTAACCACATGTATCAATGGCGACATGAATGTTTTGTTCTTTTAAAACTTTGACCAATTCGGCAGTAAAGGCCGGTTGCATTAAGGGTTCCCCGCCGGACAAGGTCACACCACCACCGGAAAAGGAAAAAAAATCCCGATATTTTAAAATATCCTGAACCACTTCGTCCACGCTTTTTTGATGATCCGGTAACATTTTCCATGTGTCGGGATTATGGCAAAAAAGGCATCTGAACGGGCATCCTTGGAAAAAAACAACATAACGCAATCCCGGCCCATCAACGGCTCCCATTGTTTCAACGGAATGAATATATCCCTTTACCATAGTTTTCCCTTAAAATGTCAGAAAAAGCAGGAAGACAAGCTTCCTGCTTTTCCCTTTTTTACATACATTACAATTTTTCGTGGAATGTTCGTGAAATCACATCCAATTGCTGATCACGTGTCAATTTAATAAAGTTGACAGCGTATCCGGAGACCCGGATTGTCAGTTGCGGATAGTTTTCGGGATGTTCCATAGCATCTTTTAATGTTTCACGATTTAAAACATTCACATTCAGATGCTGCCCGTGCTTGGCCATGTATCCGTCCAACATACCGGTCAGATTTTGAATCCGATCTTCCTTGGTTTTACCCAACGAGTTCGGAATAATTGAGAATGTATTTGAAATGCCGTCTTTCGCATGTTCAAACGGCAGTTTTGCAACCGAACACAATGAAGCCAATGCTCCACATACATCACGGCCATGCAATGGGTTGGCACCCGGTGCAAATGGCACATTCGCCTTACGACCGTCCGGTGTGTTACCGGTTTTTTTACCGTAAACGACGTTTGACGTGATTGTCAGAATTGATTGTGTCGGAATGGCTTTGCGATAAGTCGGCAATTGACGGATTTTATTCATAAATTGTTCAACTAACGCAGTCGCGATTGAGTCAACCCGATCATCGTTGTTGCCGTATTTGGGGAAATCACCTTCAATTTCAAAATCAACGGCGATACCTTGCTCATTGCGAATTGGTTTAACCTTGGCATATTTAATTGCTGAAAGCGAATCAACAACGACCGAGAAACCGGCAATGCCACAGCCCAGCTTACGCACAATATCCTTATCCATTAAAGACAATTGTGCCTTCTCATAATAATACTTATCATGCATGAAGTGAATGATATTTAAGGCACTGACATATGTTTTGGCAAGCCATGTCATAATCGCATCAAATTTTTCGGCCACTTCATCATAGTTTAAATATTCGCTTGTAATCGGTTCAAATCCATCCACGACTTTGGCAAACGTTCTTTCGTCAACACCACCGTTAATGGCGTAAAGCAAGGCTTTGGCCAAATTGGCACGGGCACCGAAAAATTGCATTTCTTTGCCGATAATCATCGGTGAAACACAACAGGCAATTCCGTAATCCGATCCGAACAACGGGCGCATTAAATCATCATTCTCATATTGAATAGAAGATGTGTCAATGGATACTGCCGCGCAGAACTTTTTAAAGTTTTCGGGCAGTTTTGTTGACCATAAAACCGTCATGTTGGGTTCGGGTGCCGGCCCTAAATTGTTTAATGTGTGCAAAATACGGAACGAGTTTTTGGTAACCAATGTGCGACCGTCATCACCCATACCACCGATTGATTCGGTGACCCAGACCGGATCCCCACTGAACAGCTCATTATATTCCGGTGTTCTTAAGAAGCGAATCATGCGTAACTTGATGATAAAATCATCCATGATCTCTTGAAGTTCGGATTCTGTAGCAGCCTTGGTGTTTAGATCACGTTCAGCATAAATGTCCAAGAATGAAGACACACGTCCCATGGACATAGCGGCCCCGTTTTGGTCTTTGGTTGCCGCCAAATAGCCGAAATACACCCACTGAACCGCTTCTTTAAAGGAACGCGCGGGCTTTGAAATATCAATGCCATAGGATAACGCCATGCGTTTTATGGATTCCAAAGCCAAAATCTGATCAGACAGTTCTTCCCGTTCACGAATGATATCTTCCACCATATCCATATGGTCCGAGGAAGCTTTTTCAAGTGTTTTTTCTTCAATCAAAGCATCAATACCGTATAAAGCGACACGGCGGTAATCACCGATAATACGGCCCCGACCATAGGCATCGGGTAATCCCGTAATAATCGCGCTTTTGCGGCAGGCGCGGATTTCCGGTGTGTAAGCCTGAAATACGCCTTCATTATGCGTTTTGCGGTATTTTGTAAAAATTTCTTTGACCTTTTCGTCTTCTTTCAGGCCGTATGCTTCACACGAAGCTTGAACCATCCGGTATCCGCCATAAGGCATAATGGCCCGTTTTAAAGGAGCATCTGTTTGAAGACCGACAATCAATTCCAAATCTTTTTCAATATAACCGGGACCATAAGCATCCACGGCTGATGGTGTTGAAACATCCGCATCCAGCAAACCGCCGTTTGCAACTTCCTTTTTCATCAGGTCCGATACAATGTCCCACACTTTTTTTGTGCGATCGGTAACACCGGCTAAAAACGAATCGTCCCCTTCATACGGGGTATAATTTGTTTTAATAAAATCAACAACATCAATTTTTTCTTGCCACACACCGGGTTTAAAACCGGCCCACGCAGCATCTGCTTTTAATGATTCAAGCGTTTTCATGTTTATTTCCTTTTCTTATAAAGTTGTTATATAAGATCGGTTCCTATTATACTTGGGTTTCGTTTTTTTTCAAGTAAAAATAAGAAAAAAGCCTTTATTTTTTTAAAGCCGTTTTGTCAAAATTGTTTTTTTAAAGGGCATGCTTGACATTTTATATATGACTTTCTATGTGATAAAAGTGTTAAAGCGGTTGATTTTAGGGGAGCCTGTTATGAAACGTTTTCTTTCTTTATGGATCGGATGTGCTCTTTTGGGGGCCTGTAGTCACACGACTGAAGTTTGCGGCACATATACCGGTGTATTGCCGGCAGCGGATGGCCCCGGAATTGAAACAACAATCACATTTTCCCAAAACGGTGCTTTTACAGAACGCCAACTGTATCTTGACAGTGATACGGCACCGTTTGTGACACGGGGTGTTTTTTATCGTGAAAATGATATGATTGTTGCCACGTCGCCAAGTGCTCCGACTTTTTATTATGCCATTGAAGAAAACGCGATTCGTCAGTTGGATTTTAACCGATCCATCATTAAGGGACCATTAAGTAACAACTATGTATTAAAGCAAGTTGATTCTTGCCACTGAAAAGGTTAAAGGGAAGCAAAAGCCGTTTGAACAAACGGCTTTTTTCTTAACGTATTTAGTTGGATGATACGATAAACCGGATATCTTCAATCCACGCTTTTAAAGGAATCAGTTCTTCGGGGGCAACAATCTTTTCTTTTACAAGCGCTGCATATGCCGCATACAAGTTATCGGTAATTGATTTATCTGGTGAAATAACTTTTTGAACGATAGCTGCGACTTTATCGGCATACAGGTAACACGGTATTTCATCTTTAAAATCCTTCATCAGGTCATGCGGATTGCGTATTTGCTCTACCATAGGGGCCGTGAATCCCAACCGATACCCATGGGCCCACATAATCGGTTGGGCAACCAGACTGCGTAAAATATCTGTGCACCGGAATGTTTCGGTTGTTGGCAGATAAAGCAGCGGGAATAATTCACGGTTAAAGAACGTTGCCTGGGTATTGAACGGACTCAGCGTCCCTTGTGCCAGAACAACCGGTTCTTTTTGATCAAACGTGCATTGACCGCCGCGTGTCAAGCGAAAAATAGCATCTACATCAGGATCCCCGTTGGCCAAAGATTGCCACACACCGACTTTGACTTTTTTCTTTTTTAAATCACTCTGTGTCAAAGCGGCTTTTTTATCGGTAACCAGATTCAAGGGCAATCCGCGTGGCCAAATGGTGCGCTTTGTGTAATAAGCATAAACATTTTTAAATCCCAAGTCGGAATGTGATACCTGGTATGTTCCTTCAAACGGTGTCAGGTGCCAGTTTGCCCGAGGACTGTTATCGTCATCGGTTTCAAAGATAACGGCGGCACCGTTTTGTGCGGCGTAAATATATCCCAACATTTTCCGGCTGTAACTGTTAAACGGTAATATGCGTTCCAGATTGTACCCCAGTTTGTTGTTGACAGATAAAAATAGAACATCTTTATAAGTATACGGTTCGGGTGTTTTTTTATCACCGACGACAATAACACACGAATCGGGTATATTTGCAAATTTTTTAACATGTTCGGTCGGTGCATTGATTGACGTAATGACAACGCATGTTTTTCCGTCTAAATCGCCCGCATGAACGGATGCGGTATTAAAGACAAATATTGAAAATATAAACATACAAAAATGAAAAGTTAATAACCGCATGTCTGAAACCTTTCTTTAAAAAAGATAAAAGCTATTGATTAAATTCAGTATCTTTAAAAAAAATGAAATTGTCAAATAAATCTTGCCTTTTTATACAAAAATATGATAAGTAGGCTTTAGGATTATTTAAACGAACTGTTTTTAAGGGATTTTTGAATGCGTACGACATTAAAACAAACGTTTTTGAAGCATGCCGGTTTTGCGGCGGCCGATTTAACCGATATTCAGTCTGATGTGTCACCCCGTCACTATGCGCGTTTGACAAAGGACGAAAAAACATATATTTTAATGGATTCTCCTTTGTCCGAAAATCCGGCACAATTTGTCACTGTTGATTTGTTTTTGCAAAAAATGGGTGTGCGTGTGCCATACCTTTTTGCATATGATTTGGAAAACGGATTTGTGATTGAGGAAGATTTCGGGGATGATACCTTGACCAAGGTTTTACAGCGGGATGTTCCGGCATTTGCCGTGTATGAAAAAGCTATAAAGGCCTTGACGGATTTACAAAGTCACCCTATTCCGGTAGAGTGTCCATTGCCGCTTTACAGTGAAGACATGATTTTAAACGAAGCATTGCATTTACCGGATTGGTATATTCAATTTGCAGGAGGTGGACGTGTTTCAGCCGGTGCACGGGCTGATTTTATTGATATTTGGAAAGCGTTGATTCCGCATTTGATGAATGTACCGCTTCGGGTGATGTTATTTGATTGCCATGTGGATAATTTGATGGTTTTAAAGGATGGTTCCATTGGCTTTTTGGATTTTCAGGATGCTAAAATCGGACCGGTGACGTATGATTTGTTGTCATTATTGGAAGATATTCGGTTAGAGGTGCCGGTCCCTCTTCAAAAACAGCTGTTTGATTTGTATTTTTCATTACGTCCGTCATTTAAAACAGACGCCTTTTTCTTATCATATGATATTGGTGCTTGTTTACGCCATACAAGGGTTTTGGGAACTTTTACAAAATTTTATTTGGCATGGGGGCGTGAAAAGTGTTTAAATTATTATGATGTGTTATGGCGGTTGTTGGAAGCAAGATTAAATCGGCCGGAGTTAGCGGATTATAAAGCATGGCTTAACATGTATATTCCCCGTGAAAAACGAGGAATGCCAACCCGAAAATAGGAGAAATATTAAACAGGGTCATTTCGGTGTTCCCAGTTGTCTAAAAGGCGTGATGAGGAATTTGCTTTCACTCTTTTATGAACTTTAAGACCCACATTATGAATAATACGGATGTTCAGTTTTTGGCAGAGTTTAGCGCCGCTTTCGGGCATGTTTTCGGGTGTTTTATCACCGCCGCGGGCAAAAATAAGAATATCATTGGGATATCGGCGGCGGATTTCAACAAAACCATTATATATATCGCAAGGAACATCTCCCACGTCTTTTTCTGTAATGACGTCAATCACACCTTTGATATTGCTCATAATAGCGGTGCGTGTTGCCAGATTCATAAACGGCTTCCCTTTTTTTTGCGTCAACCAGGCATCGGATTGTAACAAAACGATCACCCCGTCTGATTCTTCACGGCTTTGTGTAATTAAATCCAGGTGCCCTTCATGTAAAGGATCAAATCCCCCGCTGATAATATAGTATGTTTTACACATTTTAAGAATTTTCCTTTATTTGCGTCATTTTTGACGTTAAAACAATTGATCCGAAAAACAAAAGAATGCCGGTTATAAAGAAAAAGAGCCAACGTCCCGTTTCCGAGCAATCGGCCAGAATGCTTAAAAATCCGCCGGCAATGAGCGGTCCGGCGGCAGCTCCGGAAAAGCGGCCTAAATTATTGATTGCAATATAAACAGAGGCCATCTTTTTCGGGACATATGCGACCGCCGCATCATTGATCCCTAAATTCAATCCGGCGTTTGCAATACCAATCAGAATGTGTGTAAGCGTAAGCAAAAAGAGCAGGGGCACAGTTGTTGGTGTTATTCCAATGATCAAAATAAAAAATACGATGGCAATGATGTAACAAAAAGCCGCTTCAGCCAGTGTTTTGTTGACACCTTTTTGTTTTGTTCTTTTACTCCAAATTGTAATTGTAAAACTGTCGGTTAATTGCCAAAGCAAGGTGAACAGCATTGTTGCTCCGACAGATAGGTTTAAGTAAGTCAGCATAAAAACAACCGTAAAAGGCATCAGGAAGTTTAAGGAAAAATTTAACATACTTAAAGAAACCACTAATGTTTTAAATGACTTATTTTTTAAGGTTATTGCCATTTTTTTCATGAATGGTGTGCCAAAGCTGGAAACAATCGGTTTATCCTCAATAAGGGACAAACTTTTTGTTGCGATCAGCCCAAAAAGGAAAGCACATGCAAAGAAAGCAGCATATGTGTAAATTTCAAATGCCGGCGCCAATCGTTGAACAAGCCAAATAATTCCCGTTGCGACGCCGACAAATACAATGCGCGTAAGAAGGATGTATTTTATTCGGTGTGCAAAAAAACTGTTCAATAAACGAGGGTGAACCAGCATTTTTATCCAAGGCCAAAAAACACCGCCGGCAATTGAAGCAATCAAGAATGCCGCCAAATAGCTGATTGTGAATACGGTTAAGGCAAAATCACTTTTGTTGAAAAAAACGGTCAAAGCCGCAATCAGCCAAAACGGACGTGCAATAAAAGAGGACACAACCGCCGTTTTTTTAAAATTTCTCCCCTTTTCAATAAAGTAAGAAACGGGCAGATGAATTAAATTAGAAATCGGTTGAACTGCTTGAAGTAATCCAAGTGTGAGATTCCCCGCGCCCAATGCCAGGGCAAAGGCGGTTAAAATCGGTCCGGTTGACAGGGCATTGACGACAGCGGTGGTAAGACCGTAGAAAAAAGTATGATCGTAAGAATGCCGAAGTGATGTTTTTTTCTTCATGTTTTTATTTTTTTAATCTTCAGTTATTGTATCTTAACTCAATAAAAATGCAAGTTTTTTTGCAGAGAATTGTTTTTTTAAGTTGCAATCTGATAAAAAAAGAGTATGTTAAGAAAACATATCAGCGTATTTTTGTATTATATTGCCTGTTAAGACGATGTAACAACGGTTCATAGTCTTAATCAGAATAAGGGAAGTAAAGGTTCTGATGAATTGTGTAAATGTGTTTTTGAAAAGTTTTTGTGCATTATTAATTATTGTAGGAACAGTTGCTTTCTCTGTAAAAGCTGCTTTTTTTGAAACGAATCAAAAAGAAACGCCGTATTTCCGACTTGCTGTTAATGAAGAGGCTTTAAAACCAGCGGATGAATCAATTTGCGCTCCACGTTCCGGTAAGAGTGGTGTATATGCACGACCGTATTCATTTGATGAAAATAAAATTGACGGGGAAATGCTGTGGCGTAATACGCTGACGATGTTTGGTGCCGGTGCGGCAACAATGGGTTTTTTATATATGATGCCGAATAGTTTTACAAATTGGGAAGATGATGACAAAAGTCCTTTTCGCAAATGGTGGGACAATGTATCCCGTGAACCTGTATGGGATAAAGATGATTTATTTTTGAATTATGTGACGCATCCGTACGCGGGAGCTATTTATTTTATGGGGGCGCGCTCATCAGGTGCGAATTTTTGGACATCGGCAGCTTATTCATTCGCACTGTCTACTTTCTTTTGGGAATATGGAATTGAGGCATTTGCCGAACGGCCGTCTATTCAAGATTTGATCGTGACGCCGGTTGCCGGCGCGGTTTTGGGAGAATGGTTTTATCGTGTGAAGCGAGATATTATTGAAAATGACGAGCAATTGTGGGGATCAAAAGCTTGGGGAAAAACAGCGTTATTTTTAATGGATCCGATAACCGAGGTGAACAACATTATTTGGGAATGTGATAAACCCGATCGGTTTGAAATGCATTCAACACCCATGATTACACGTACGGGTCGATTGGGATACGGGTTGACGTTTAGCTTGTCATTTTAAAACAAGGGAACTTTATTAAAAAATATGTTATTCCCATATGAAAGTAAGAAAGGTCTGGGAGGCTTACTTGCATTACGGGGGATTAATCCTTTTAATTGTTGCATAAGTCAGCATTTCATATGACTAACTTTTTTAGTTATAACTTTTCAATATCATCATGACACCGGTTATGTTGATTTTTTTATATAAGCAGCTTGAATCGGTTGCATATTTTTTTAAAGAATAAGTCTATCCCGTCCTCATTTTTTCAACTTGTTTTGAACAAGTTATCAATTTTTAATTTATTTTTTTTATATTATATGTCATACTTACCTTTATGATAATGGAAGAACCGATTCAAATCGTTCAAAACAGTGTAATTTTGAAGGTGCGTGTATCACCCGGTGCCAAGCGGAGTGGGTTTGAAGGTGTATGGAATCAATCGCATTTGCGATTAGCATTACGTGCACCGGCAGTTGAGGGTAAGGCCAACAAGGCATTGATAGTATTTTTAGCCGATTTTTGTCATGTTCGGCAAGTATATATTAAGCTTGAAGCGGGATTAACAGGACGGCTGAAACAGATTCGCATTATTTGTTCCGATCAAGAAAAAGCTTTGGTTTTAAAAAACAAATTGATGCATGTTATAGGACTTTAGATATTTCGGATAGACTTTTATCTTGACATTTTAGGATAATTTAACCCATAATAAAATATATTGTGTTTTGTTGGGAAACAAACGGTGGGAGCATGTTTGAAGCGCCTTTGGGCTTCATTGTTCAATTTTGCATTGCTTTTTTGGCCTTAGGTTTGATAAACTTTACTTTTTTAATTGTTTATCGGTGTGTTTACGGTCAAAATTGTTATCTGTTATCAAATTTTTCAGGTACATTTATAAGTGGTTTGTATTTTCGGTTTCATGCACAGAATGCGTTTCAGTTTCAGCTTGATTTTATTTTGATTTTGTCATGCCAATTTGTTTGGTATATAATTACTTATCGTCGCAGTGCGGCGGCTTGGAAAGATCCGTTAGATCGCATGCAGCCGCCCCGAACGGCATTAGGAACGGCAAAAGGGGTTATTTGCTTTTTTCTTGCTTTATTCTGTTATAAATATTCTTCTGATTTTTTACGCTTCCTTCATGATCCTTCGCGGCGTGCATTGACGTTGTATAGTTGAATATAAACGATTTGCACTGGAAAGTGCTTATGTCCCCGGATTGACACGTAATTCTGGAAATGTTTTGTTTACGTGGATTCGGTGGCGCCTTTGAAAGGATTTGTTCATAAGATTTTTTTAATTTGAGGAATGTTTATGTAAATAGGGCCGAATTATTTCTTGTTCAAAAATAGCAACTGTTGTTTCGGTATCATTATAATGTGTCGGTAAGGACATAAAATCATGGATACATTTTAAATAGGTGTTATATGTTTCATCAGACATGTGTTTCAGAAACGTATATAATTCTTGGTAAGAAGAAAAATCATCCCGGTTTATCAGACAGTTCTTTGGAACATAATCATAAATATCAGGGGCCCCCGAATAAATCGGAACGGCACCGCCCGCCATGGCGTCAAATATTTTTTCACTGACATATCCCGGGAATTTGGCATTTTCATACGCTAAAATAAATTTTGCCGTACGCACGGTTTGTATCTTATCTTTTGCCCAACCTTTATAAACAAGATCAAATGCTTTTTGGTCATTTTCAGAAAGTGTTTTTTTAAAACGGGGCCATCCGCTACCATATAAGTTAAAATCCTGCGGTGCATTTTTTATAAAGTAATCGGTTGCTCGGCGACGTTCGGAATAATTTTCCAACGACGAACCGTGCGAATGATTGGTGGCGATTTGTGCAACCAATATTTTTTTATCGGCCAATGTCGGAAAAGGAGATAATACTTTGCTATAATCATAAGGAATTGGCATGTAAAAATATTTTTTATTATCCACCAAATCACGTTTATAGGTAAAAATTTTATCATATCGGTTCATCAGATTTTGATCTGCGGCAACACGGATGGTTATCGGTGTTTCAAGGAGCCACAAAAAAGCGGGCGCCTTTGCGTTATCCGGTAATCGGTAGTTTGGACGGGCGACCAAGATCAAGTCACTTTCCGTGACGGGTGTAATATCATGTGTATTGATTGTATGTCCCAACCGTTCTATTTCCTTTTTCAGGGCAATTAGTGTCGGATGGTTTTTAAGCACACTGTTTTTCATTCCGCCATTCCAAATAGCAACCGTTACATTAAGCGGTTTAATCGGCTGCTGCATTATATAACAACCGATGAATATGCCGGTCAGACATAAAAATCCCCATAACGCGGGTTTCTTGAAAAAAGATTGGAAATACCGTTTGGAAAACATTCGGAAAACACTTTCTTAAAAAAGACAATCAGAATACGACATCTATTTTTATGGGAGTAACATGTTTTAATATACCTGTCAATATAAAAACAATCATTTGTAAATTTTATTTAACATACGGTTTAATTAAACTCTTTAAAATACCGATTGACGGCACGAACCAGAGCTTGCCCTAACTCCCGACGATAAGAGGCCTTTTGTAATTGGCGTTCTTCTGACCGATTGGATAAATACCCCAATTCCACTAAAACAGATGGAATATTCGGTGATTTTAAAACGACAAAGCCGGCAAACCGATGCGCATTGGGAACGAGTTTAACATTCTTTTTCATTTCACTAACAACGTGTGTCGCATATAGTGCCGATTTATCCATAGTTTCTCGTTTAGCCAAATCAATTAAAATGTTCCCAACCTCCGGTTGATATTCAATCAGATCCATACCCAGAATAATGTCAGCTTTATTTTCACGTTCGGCCAGTGCAGCGGCCTCTTTATCTGATGCTGTTTCGGAAATCGTATAAACGGATAAGCCGCGTGCCGATGAATTTTTGGCGCTGTCGGCATGAATGGAAATAAATAAATCCGCATTTGCTTTATGTGCTTTTTCAATGCGTCCGCGTAAAGAAATAAAAATATCACGATCCCGTGTTAAAACAACCTTGTATCCGGCCTTCTCCAACAGTTTTTTTGTTTCTAATGCCATTTTAAGGGTTAAATCTTTTTCGTAATGACCATTTTTTGAAATAGCCCCCGGGTCCGCGCCACCGTGTCCCGGATCCAACATAATGATTTTTTTTGTCCGTTTAACAAATGGTTGCAAAGATTGTCCGGTGTTTTTCGGTTTGTTCTTTTGTGCGACAGATTGTTGTGCCGCATCTGTTTCAGACGAAATATCCATAACAAAGCGCCATTGTGTATTGCTTCCTTGGGGGGGTAATAAAAAATGACTTTCTTTTAATGTTTGGGGGGGTAAATCCAAAACGACACGTGCCGTATCCGGATCGGGTTGCCCCAATCGGACGCCGGAAATAAAACCGATTGTACGTTTTTTTTTGTTGCGAATTTTTTGAGAAAAACGCGTTTTTTTTGCATCAATGACCAAACGCGCCGGTCCGGATAACCGAAAAACAGAAACGTCTGTTTTTTCGGATAAATCTAATACCACGCGCACAACATTCGGCCGGTAGTTTGACAAACGAAGATCTTCAAGTGTTCCGGCACTTGCAAAAACGGCCCAGCACCAAATACATAAGCCGATGAAAAACGATCCAAATCTCATTTTTTTCAATTTACCCGATAAAAGTGCGTAAAAAAACTTGCTTATTCATTCATATACCGATATAATGCAAAATGCAACTAAATTTTTGGTTGCCCAAATTATTTTAACAATCTGACAGGACGATGATGAACATTATTTTGATGATCGGTTACATGGGTGCTTTTATGGGCCTGACGTTGTTCGGATTGCATGTGTTCGCTTGCAAAAAGCGGTTATTTAAATTATCGGAGAAAAATGGGTTATGTCAAAAAGAATGCTTATTGATGCGACACATCCCGAAGAAACACGGGTTGTCGTTACGCATGACGGGCGGTTGGAGGAATTGGATGTTGATACTTCCACCAAGAAACAAATTAAAGGAAATATTTACCTGGCAAAGGTTGTTCGTGTAGAACCTTCTTTACAAGCGGCTTTTGTTGAATATGGCGGCAATCGTCATGGATTTTTGGCTTTTGGGGAAATTCATCCCGATTATTACCAGATTCCCGTTGCCGATCGAGAGGCATTAAAAGAACTGATTGCCGAAAAAGATCGTGCTGAAGAAGAAACGTTAAATACCATTGGTACGGCAGAGGTTGAAGAAATCGGTGAATCTGAAACCGAAGAAGCTTTCAGGTTGCGTCCATCCTTTTTTAAAAAATATAAAATTCAGGAGGTTATTCGTCAAGGACAAGTTATGCTTGTTCAGGTTGTGAAAGAAGAACGCGGGAATAAAGGAGCGGCTTTAACCACATATTTATCATTGGCCGGTCGTTTCAGCGTTTTAATGCCCAACAACGGTAAAGGGGGTGGGGTTTCACGCAAAATTACAAATGTTAAAGACAGAAAAACATTGCGTGAAATGGTTGAAAAGTTACCGATCCCCAAAGGGATGAGTGTCATTATCCGCACAGCGGGACAAGGAAAAACAAAGGCTGAAATTAAACGGGATTATGACTACCTGATTAAAACCTGGACACAAATTCGGGATATTACTTTGGAATCTATTGCTCCCAAATTGATTCATCAAGAGGGGGACATTATTAAACGGTCACTTCGTGATGTTTTTACACCGGACATTGAAGAAATTCTTGTTGAAGGTGAGGAAACATTTAAAACCACCAAAGCCTTTATGAAATTGCTTATGCCGGCACAGGTCAAAAAAATTAAGCAATACAAAGGTGATTTACCCCTGTTTCAGCAATATCAGGTTGAAAATCAGTTAGAGGCGATTCACAGTAATATCGTTCAGTTAAAATCAGGCGGCTATTTGGTCATTGATCAAACAGAAGCATTGGTTGCGGTAGATGTGAACTCGGGTCGTGCAACACGTGAGCATGATATTGAAGAAACGGCCTTAAAAACCAATTTAGAAACCTGCGAGGAATTGGCGCGGCAATTAAAGCTGCGTGATTTGGCGGGATTGGTCGTGATTGATTTTATTGATATGGATGAGGCAAAGAATAATGCCGCCGTAGAGCGTGCATTAAAAGAGGCCTTGAAAAAAGACCGCGCTCGTATTCAAGTCGGTCATATTTCAGGATTCGGGCTGATGGAAATGTCGCGACAGCGACTTCATTCCAGCTTTTTGGAAAGTTCATACAAACCTTGTCCGCATTGTGGTGGTAAAGGGGTTGTTCGTTCTGTTGAATCATGTGCCATGCATGCACTACATTTACTGGAAGATGCTGCCCTTAAAAACGAACAATGCACAATTGTATTATCATTACCTTTAAATGTGGCGACCTATCTGTTAAATAATAAACGGGAAAATTTGCTGACATTAGAAAAGAAGTATACTGTTGTTATTCAAATTTTGGCTGATTCTGGACTGCTAAAAGCATCTGATTATAAATTAGAACGTTTGCGGTCCGGAGGAGATCGTATTGTGTTGAATCAACCGAGTGAACCCGTTATCCGCTCTCGCGGTGATCGAGACAGGAAAGACAAAAATTCATCCGGAGAAAAGCAGATTGATACAACCGACAAAAGAAAGAACGATTCGGCACGTGATAAAAATGAATCGGCGCGCAGTCGGGAAAAACAGGTAAAAGAACCGGCACAACATCCTGTTGATGAATCACACCACGAAAATCCGTCTGACCCGATACCGGCAACAGAATCCGGTAACGGGGAGAAAAAACTGTCGGCTCGTGCCCAAAAGCGACGTGATTGGCGCCGACGGATTAAAGAAAAGCGCCGTGCACGGCAACAATTAGTAGAACAAGGAAATGCCCCTTTGCCGGTTCCGACTGAAGAGGAGCATTTTACCGTGGTTTCTCAAGAAACCGTAGCGGCATTTGAAGAAGCCCATTCGGCACCGAAAACATCTTTGCTGCCGGAACAGGAAAAGATTTATAAAGAACAAGAAGAAAAAGGTGCCGTGCCGAAACGTTCTACACGTCGGCGGTCTGATACACATCAGTCTCAAGAGGCTGTCGTGCAGCAGGAAACCAAGATATCTGAACAATCGTCCGATACGGTCATGCAATCAGAAGAAACGGCATCTGCCGCCGTAAATACACCCAAGCGAACAGGATGGTGGAATCGCTTGGTCAAATAAGGTGACTTTTTAAGTGAAAAGTCCGGTGTTTATTCAAATGCCGGACTTTTTTATTTTAAAGATTGATAAAAAAACAAAACAAGATATACTAAAAATGTTATGTGCAATGTTTAAATCAAGGGAGTTTTTTTATGGCATTACATTTAAAAGAAAAATTAGCTGTTGCAACTTTAGCGGCAGCTTCTTTATTCGGGGGGGGATAAATCAAGCACAAGCCGATGAGGTTCCGGCGAAACAAGATACAATAACGCTTTCTGGAAAAGTAACACCGTCCCAATTGAATGCGCCACGAGACCTGTTATCGCGTTTGGGTGTGGAAAAAGCATCAACAATGACCGAAGTCGATTTATGTAAACGTGTTCAAACTGCTGACGGTAAAACTGTTCTTTCCCCCGTTGAATTGGTGACTCAACTGCAAAAATTTTTAAGCGGACAAGATATTAAAAGGGGATTGATGGGGAACCAATTTGCCGTATATCAATTGGATAAACAAGGAAAACGAATCCCGAATCAACCGTTAAGAAGAATCGGTTTAAAAGATTATGCCTAAAGTATTAAAACAGGGGCACCTATGTCTGCTGATGCGGCTGAAATTTTTACGGCCCAAGTAAACCGTTTATGGGACGGAGCCAAAAAAGCTTCTTTGGATCGGCTTCACAGAGAAAGCCGTTCGTAGCAAACCGATTTAAAAAATCCCCCGAAAAGGGGGATTTTTTTAATTACGCTTTTTTTTCATGTTTACAAGTGCTTCATTTTTCAAACACAGGATATGATAAGTTCCTTTGACGTTCTTGACACCGTGTGTATCATGTATGAATCCGGGAAAACAACGATCAAAAGATTCAAGCGCTTTTAAATAGGTCAAAAGCGGACCATCGGCGGCGCCGGCGTTTTCCCCAGGCATCAATAACGGAATGCCCGGCGGATAGGGAACGACACCCGTTGCAACCGTTCGGCCGGCCATATCTTTTAACGGTAAAGATTCAACTTGATTTAACACAAGTGCTTCATACGCTTCAACAGGAGTTAAATCCGGATGCGGCAATGTTGAAAATGCGGCGGAAAGGGATCGGGTTGTCCCTAATTCTGACATTTTGCAAAATAAGGAATCGCACAAATCTTTTAACCCCATTTGGGCGTAATAAGTCGGATAGGAATTGACTAAATCGGGCAAAACATGTTCTAAGGGCGTATTATTGGCATAGTCTTGCTTAAACTCAAATAATGCATTCAGTAAAGTTCCCCACTTGCCTTTGGTTACCCCCAGTGAGAATAAAAACAAAACGGTAAAATCGGCGGTTTTTTCAACAACAATTCCTTTATTATCCAA
Source organism: uncultured Alphaproteobacteria bacterium (assembly GCA_944392145.1). Lineage (GTDB taxonomy): Bacteria > Pseudomonadota > Alphaproteobacteria > CAAHEQ01 > UBA3637 > CALXVS01. The sequence continues at coordinate 68,259 of CALXVS010000002.1, forward strand.
ATAAGCGGTTAAAATAACCGCCGGGATGCCGGTTGTATCCAAACTGCCATCCGCACGAACACCGGGTGTAATAACCGATACCTTAATGGGGTCCAACATACAATAATCTGTTTCAATATCACCGAATCCGTGCCACTCTTCATTTGGTTTTAATGTCCAACAATCGGGGTCAGTGCAAAGGCGTTCTTCGGGAACCTCATAAAACAAAACATCCGCTCCTGTCGCGGGATCTTGAACGGTTTCAGGTTGCCAAACATTGAAAAACCAGTCATTTTTTGCTTTATATTCCGCATTCAGCCGTGCTACGGTGCGGCGGAAAGAAACAGCTTCTTTAATGGAATCGTCGGTTAGGGCTTTTCCACCAGCACCGGCCATCATGGCTGCGCTGATATCATTTGAAGCAATGATTGGGTAAAACGGCGATGTTGACGCATGCATCATAAACGCTTCATTAAACCGGTCAAAATGAATGGGATTTCGTCCATAGCGCACATGAATCATAGAGGCTTGCGAAAAAGCAGCTAATAGTTTATGCGTTGATTGTGTTGCAAAGACGCTGGGACACTTTGATTTATATGTTTTGGGATCCCCACACATGGCGAACCTGTTCTTATATAAAGGATTAAAGCGTGCGTATCCATACCAAGCCTCGTCAAAATGCAATCTGTCTACACTTTGACCCAACAATTCGCTGACACGGACAACATTATAACACAATCCGTCGTAAGTTGAATTGGTAATAATGGCATGCTTTGGATCGGGATCAAAGGCATCGGCTGAAAGCGGATTATCCTGAATGGCTTTTTGAACCGCCGCGGCCTTAAGGCGTTCAGGGAAAATCGGACCGATAATACCATACCGGTTGCGGGACGGAATTAAATACGTCGGCACGGCGCCGGACATTGTCATGGCATGCTCAACCGATTTGTGGCAATTGCGGTCGCACAAGGCGATTTGCCCGCGTGTCACACTGGCCATCAGAATAACACGGTTTGATGTTGAAGACCCGTTCGTGACAAAATAAGTGCGATCCGCACCAAAAACTTCTGCCGCATAGCGTTCGCTTTCACCGATCGGACCGGAATGATCCAAAAGGGAACCTAATTCACCGACGGAAATAGACAGATCAGACCGAAAGACCGGTTCTTTAAAAAAGTTAAAAAAGGCCCGTCCCGCTGGTGATTTTAAAAATGCTGTGCCGCCGGTATGTCCCGGTGTATGCCATGAATATTCATGAATTTTAGCAAATTCGGCCAATGCCTTAAACATCGGGGGTAATAAAAAGCGCCGATACCGTTCTATTGCTGCTAAAATCCGACCGACGATAAAATCGGGTGTATCCTCTAAAATCCAAATAAAATCACTGACTTTATTTAAAATATCGGTTGGAATTTCCGAGGCAACAGCATGCCCTGACATCAAGAAAACGGGCAGTTCGGCATTTCGTTTGCGCACATCTGTCAAAAAGGCGGTTGTTTTTTGCACATCCTCGGTTGTTATACTGGGTAAGTATAATAAAACGGCTTGAATCGTTGGGTCGGCAGCGATCAGCGCCGCACCGTCGGTTTTATCAGCAGCCGGAACAATACGCACATCTGCCGCTTCCAAATCTTTTTGAAGGCGTTTGACGGCATAAGTATCTGGTGCATTCTGTTCTAAACCGTCGGAAACAATTAAAACTTTTATGGCAAAAGGTGTGTCAGATGGTATCATGATGTCTTCTCCTTTATGAGTTATGTGTTGAAACAGGGGGGTGTTCGGTTGTTAAAGCGGGAATTTGAACACGCGGATGCAACCGAGCGGCGCGATATTGTCCGATAGAGATCCAGAACATGGCGGCCAGTGCGATAACGGTTATCAACAATGTCAAATACCGAACCCATGCCGGCACAATACCACCGGGTTTAATGTTGCTTTCTTTGATTTCCAATTTACGGTTTACGGCCAGCTCATAAAAAATGATTGTTGCAATAACGAACATCAAGGCCCATCTTGTTTGCTCGCTGTTGGAACCGATCATCGCAATTAAACTGTAAATCGCTGCGATTAACCCGACAAAGGTATAAAAAATCAGTTGCTTGTCCGACATTTTCGTTCGACCCAGGATTTTAATGGCAATAGATGAATAAATATACGGTAACAGTGTTAAAATAACGGCAATAGAAGCAATTTTACCAAATTGCTCTGCCGCTGTCGGGGACATGGTCGCCAAAACCTGCAATGTCATAATGCCGGCAACAACTGCTAATCCGGCGGCAGGAACGCCTTTAGCATTTGTGCGGGCAAACAAGTTGCCAAATAACCCATCATCCGCCGCGGCTTTTGCCGTTTGTCCCACCAACAACGTCCATCCGCCTAAGGATCCCAAGCAACCGATTGCGGCACACAACGCAACGATGTTACCGGCCGTGTTACCCAAAGCAATTGAAACGGCTTGAGAAAACGGTGCGGCAGAAACAGCTAATTCCTGATTGGGAATAATTCCCATAATTGCCGAAGAACTTAAAATATAACAAATGGCTGCCAAAACGACACCCGCTACTGTTGCAATGGGGACATTACGGGTCGGATTTTTTACAACCGCCGCCGAGACCGAGGCACTTTCAACACCGATAAAGGCCCATAATGTAAAGTTTAACGTCATCCCGATGGCGGTTAAATCATTTTTGCCCGAAACATTCCACCCGGCTGTAAATGTATCGGTTTGAAACCAAAACCAGCCAAATAAAGCCATGCCTATGATGGGAACCAACGCAAATGAAGTGGTTAAAGATTGAATCCGACCGACTGTTTTGGGACCCAAGATATTCGCATAAGTCAAAAGCCAAATTATTCCAATTTGTCCCAAGGCAGCAACTAACGGGTCTTTTAAGGTTGGAAAAAACATACTTAAATAACCAAGGCCGGCCACGGCCAAACCGACATTACCCACCACATTGGCCAACCAATAAACTAAATTTGTCTGATATCCCATATAGTCCCCGAATGCTTTTTTCGCATAAGCATAGGGGCCGCCCGCAACGGGATACAGTTGTGTTAACTTGGCAAAGACCAATCCCAAAGCAATGGCTCCAACAATCGTAACAAGCCACCCGATAACAGCAATACTGCCGATACCGGCTAAATTGGCCGGCAGCATGAATACACCAGATCCCATCATATTGCCGGCTACCATCAATGTTGCCGGCAGTAAACCGATTTTATTGCTTTCTTGAACTTGCGCCATGTTTTCCCCCTGTTTGTTCTTTTTTATACCTAATGGAGGAAAAAGTTTCTTTCAACAAGACGAAAGATTTAAAACAGTATTTTTTATCGTGCTAAAGCAGTTTTTTTATAACGCCAGCGTCGGTACCCCTCGTATGCTAACAATGTCAACCCTGAAACTGCAAGAGGTAACAAATAATAAATAACCCGATAAGCAATCAAGGCACCAAACAAATGTGCCGCATTGGCGTCCGAGGGCAAAATCAATAAGAACAACCCTTCAAAAACACCCAAACCGCCCGGCACTTGGGAAAAAACACCCAAAACTTGAGCAATGATAAAGACCCCCATAAAAACATTAAAAGGTATATCTGCAAAAGGGATTAAGACAAAATAAAGAACCAAAGACGCCATTAAAATATCGGCGCCACCCAATAAAACTTGGGCTAATGCCATTTTGACACTGGGCACTTTAAAGGATAAATTTTTAAAATAAACCGGCTTTTTATACCAAGCACACAACCCAAAATAAACGATTAGTCCAATCAAAGAAACCAACGTAACGATAAAAGTCGTTGCTTTAGAACCACTTTGTCCGCCAAAGGCATGTTCCGGTGTTAAAACATATCCGACGACAATTAAAAAACAACAAGCCATCAGATAGGTCATTCCCGAAAACATAACCATTTTGACGATTTCAAACCCCTTAAACCGCCACCGTGTATAGAAACGATAGCGGACAGCCCCACCTGATACAATTGCATGACCGGCATTGTTACTGACCGAAAAACCGATAAATCCGACTAAAATCCATTTCCAGGCCGCTAATTTACGATTGATGTATTTTAAGGCCAGGTAGTCATAGGATGATAAAGCTACATACCCCAAAACAGAAGCAATAACCGATAATATCAGGTTGCGCGGGGGAATGTCCGTCAAAGCGTGTTTGATATCCGACAGATTATATTTAGACAACTGATGATACAACATGAAAACCGCGATACCGAAAAAAACAAGTCCGGAATAGGAGATCATTTTTTTTAAAATACGTTTCGCTTTGGGGTTCATTTGTTTAAGAGCTCCTTTATAATATGCAATAAATCATGAATTTACATGTTATATCGTCTGATACAAATAAAGTCAAGTCGGGGAAAGAATAAAATAAACATCTTTACTTATCAGGTGATCGTATAACATCTGGTGTCTTTTTATTTGAAAAGTTTTCTTGCAGACCGCTTTTCCCCTTGACAAAAGTTTGTGCGGTCGGATATAACCCTTTCGTTTTCTCATGATATACTTTTTTTAAGGAACAAACAATGCTTGAATCATTTTTTAATCCTCAAAGCGTAGCAGTTGTCGGTGTGTCTAAAGATACGACAAAATTAAGCGCTTTAGTCTTTCAAAATTTACTGGATGCCGGTTTTAAAGGGGAATTGTTCGCCGTTAATCCCCGATATGCCGGCGAAACAATTTATGGCAAACCCTGTGTTGCGGCATTAAAAGATATTACAAAACCGCTGGACTTGGTTGTTGTTTTGGTTCCCGTTGCCCGAACGATGGCCGTTATTGATGATGCCATTGAAAACGGTGCCAAGAATATCAGTGTGATTACGGCTGGCTTTGGTGAAGTCGGCAATCATGAGTTGGAAGATGCCATTGCCGAAAAATGCCGGACAAACGGCATTAATTTGTTGGGACCGAACTGCTTGGGGCATATTGCAACGTATAATCATTTGAATGCCAGTTTTGCTGACGGTTTTCCGAAACCGGGCCCCGTGGCTTTTATTTCTCAATCAGGAGCCTATTGTTCAGCCATTATGGATTGGGCGAAAGAAAAAGGAATCGGATTTTCTCATTTTATCTCAATCGGGAATAAAGCCTTGTTAGCGGAAGACACATTGTTAAATGCGTTAAAAGACGACCCTGATACAAAAGCGTTCGTGTTTTACTTGGAATCCCTGAAAAACGGTCCCGCATTTTTAGAAGCCGTGCGGAACGTGTCCCAAACAAAACCCGTGGTAATCATGGAACCCGGAAAATCACAAAAAGCCCAAGCAGCCAGCTTATCGCACACCGGTTCGTTGGCCCCCAATTATCGTGTTTTGGAAATTGCCCTGAAAAATGCCGGTGCGATTCAGGCCTATAATACCCGCGAGTTGTTCGGGTTACTGGAATTGTTACAATCCTGCCGCCATACCGAATTTGACGGGCCATTAGCGGTTTTGACAAATGCCGGTGGCGTTGGGGTTTTAACCAGCGATCTATGTGAAGAAGCCGGTATTGATTTAAAACGTCCGTCAGATCGGATGATTGATGTTTTGAAACAACATCTGCCGGCTGAATCGGCATTTGGTAATCCAATTGATATTATTGGAGATGCCAAAGCGGATCGCTATGAAACAGCCTTGGACTTGATTTGCCAAAGCGGTGAATACAAAAATGTTTTGGTTCTGTTAACACCGCAAAGCTCAACAGATGCCCCCGGAACGGCTGACGCCGTTGTCCGAATGGCTCAAAAATATCCGAATATTAACATTTTCTGCGTCTTTTTAGGTGGAGATGTGGTTTCAAAAGGAATATCAATCCTAAAAGAAAACAAAATTTTGACCTATGAATATCCGGTTGATATTATTCGGTTGCTTGGGCTGTTAAAAGAACAAATGAAGTATCGTAATCGGGCAGCAGCTGTTTATCCGTCCTCCAAAGCCGATTCGGAAATTTTGACAGCTGTCCACGCTGCGAAAGAACAAGGATTAGCCTCTTTACCGCAGGAAATTGTCACAAAAATTATGGATGTTTATGGGTTGGATTATCCGAAAAGTGGTAACTTTACAGATAAAGCGGCAGCGCTTGATTTCTGCCGGCAGATCTTCCCGGCACCGGTGGTGTTAAAACTGTCAGCGCCCGATGCTCTTCATAAAACAGAGATGAAAGGAATTTACTTGAATATCTGCGATGAAGTGGCGTTTAACGATGCTTGGAACGGTTTGTCTGCATCCATTGAAAAATTTGCGTTAAAAGGTGCCAGTATTTTGATTCAGGAAATGATTGTTAAAGCGACCGAAACAATTGTTGGTGTGAATTCCGACAAAACATTCGGCCGCGTCATGGTTTTCGGCACGGGTGGTATTTATACGGAAGTATTAAAAGATACGACTTTGCGGATTTTGCCCGCCACAGACTTTGACAAGATGATTTCGGAAACAAAAGTCGGCACAATTTTAAACGGTGTGCGCGGCGAATCGCCTAAGGCTGTCGAAAAAGTTATTGAAACACTTAAGAAAATTCAAAATATTGTTTTGGATATTCCCGAAATTACGGCCATTGATGCGAACCCTGTTTTAGTCACAGGCACGCGCGCTGTCGTGGTGGATTTTAAAATGATGCTGAAATAGCATTCGGTATCCACTTTTTGGGGCCGTCGGCCGGTTTCGGCCGACGGTTTTTGTTTATTTGCCGGTTATGAAAAGAAAATAAAAAAAGGTGTTGACACATGTTTTTATATCGCATATAGTTAGAAAGATTAATCCATTAGACATGGATGAGTCTTGGGTTCTGTCTCAACGAGAGGGATTCAATCTATATTGCTTTATGAAAGGATATAAAATGACTCAAGCAAGTGCACTTTCGCTGCTTTATGCGAAAAATTCTTTATCTCTTTATTTAACCGAAATCAATAAGTTCCCGATGCTGGATGCCGAGCGGGAGTATCAATTGGCCAAGGATTACAAAGAACATGGAGATATTGAAGCCGCTCATCAGCTGACCACGTCACATTTGCGGTTGGCTGCCAAAGTGGCTTTATCATTTCGTCATTATGGATTAGCATTAGCAGATTTAATTTCCGAAGCGAATATCGGATTGATGCAAGCGATTAAAAAGTTTGATCCGGACAAAGGATTTCGTTTGGCTACGTATGCTATTTGGTGGATTAAAGCTGCCGTGTCCGAATTTATTTTAAAATCATGGTCATTGGTTAAAATCGGCACAGTTGCAACGCAAAAACGATTGTTTTACAATCTGCACAAAATTAAATCGCGCTTGGGATTATATGGCGAAACGGGTTTAAATGATGAAACAGCCGGACAAATTTCCAAAATTTTGGGTGTTCCCAAAAAAGACGTGATTGAAATGGAACAACGGCTATCGGGTGATTCATCCTTAAACGCAACGTTGTCGTATGACTCTAAAACAAATCACCAGGATATGCTGGCGGATCCGACCGAATCTATTGAAGAGCGCATGGGACATGATCAGGATTTAAGCGTGAAAAAGAAATTATTGTTTGAAGCAATTCAATCATTGTCAGAACGCGAACAACTGATTGTTCAAAAAAGGTTTTTAACCGAAAATCCTGTAACGCTGGAGGAACTGGGGAACGAATTTGGAATCAGTCGTGAACGGGTGCGTCAAATTGAAACAAAAGCCTTTGAAAAAATGCGTGTCTTAATTAAAACAGGGGCCCAAAAGCTTGTAATTTAAATTCTTCATAAGGTTGCCCGCCGCTTTAACCGGCGGGCATTTTCCTTATTGTATCAGCACACACTTACCGTCTTTGACCTCGCGTTCGTCGCAGGTACGGCAACTTTTTTCTTCATCGGTTGAGGTTACATCAGGTGTTTCGGGCGAATCGCACCGATAGCAGTATGATCCCACCCAAAACCGCGGTTTGGTTGTGCACGCCGAACACATATCACGATGTCCCGCCGTTGTTCCGATTTCAATTTTTTCCGTATAACCGCAATCTGTGCAGAAAACTGGAGCCCATACATTTTCGACGGATAATGAACGAAATTGTTTTCCCTTTTCACAAGAATTGTTAGAAAAACATCCCGATTCAGCAGTGTAACCGTTACATGCTTGACAATGTAATTTTTGTATCTCTGTTGTTCCCGCAATGAAACCGTCCCCATAAAATGAATAACAAGAAATGCAACTCCGTGATATCGGATATCCTTCTCCTAAAATACAATCTTGAGGCATGCAGTCTCCGGTTGAATGTTCATCAATGTATGTTCCGTTCCAAAATCGTTTTTGCGTTTTGCAGGATTCACATTGTGAACGTGTTGCCGTAAAATTTATGCTTCGATTACAAGGATAACAACTACCGTTTACACTGACATATGAACCGTCAGTCGGACAATTTTTAATTTGACAATAGGTCTTACCGTCAGCAGCAGATACTTCAATCCGATTACAAGTCGCCTTTTCGCACCCTGAATCGGTATTCACGGCGACTTTGGCGGATTGTGTGCATTTATGGCATTGTCCGTCAGATCCCATAAACTCATCTGAATCACAGGCGGTTTTTCTGCAATACCCATCTTGATATGTTCTGCTTTTTTCTCCCAAATCATTTCGGCACGCATTGCAAGCTTGAATAGCTTCATCATTTTCCCCAATACTTAACTTTTCGGGTGAGGAACAATCGCTGCAATAAGCTCCGTAATTTGGGTTTACATACGGAACCTGTCCCGCGTTACAATAGGGAGAAATCATACAGGTATTGACAATGGCACTACGATTCGGGCAACTGTTACATAAGTCTAAATTATCGGGATCCGTTCCGATAATAATACTTCTGGAGGAAGTAGAACAGGCGACACATTCGCCGTTATCTTTCCGAAAACTCTCTCCCTTAATGCAATTATTGACAACGGCATTTACGCAATTACTCCCCACCACGATGCGCCCGCAGGTAGATGCTTCACACAGCTGTTTATGGCGTTCATCCGTTGCGATGGTGTATGTCTTCTCATCCGAACACGGCACACACCCTGCCGTGAGCGATTCAAACTCTCCCTCTGGACAAATAGACTCAATACAGGTGCCTTCCCCGGCGCTCCAGACGTGCCCCGCC
>CALXVS010000003.1 GCA_944392145.1 uncultured Alphaproteobacteria bacterium
AACGATCCTTTTTTTTAGACACCTCTTTTTTTTAATTAATTCCTTAAAAAATAAAGCAAAACTAAAAAAAAGATGTTTTAAAGCACCTTTTTTCACCTATTTCCCCAAGGCGGAATGCGTTTTTAAAAAAGTGACCACGGCTGCCAATGCTTTGGCACGATGTGACAAAGTATTTTTGATGGAAGCCGGCAGCGTGGCTATTGGTGCGCCGAATCCTTGCGGGATAAAAATCGGATCGTATCCGAAACCTTCCAGTCCTTGCGGATAATCTGTGATAGTGCCATCTATTTGCCCTTCAAACAACGCGTAATCTTTTTCTTTATTTCCCCAAACCAATGCCATTTGACAAAAGAAAAAAGCACTTTTATCCGTTTTATCCCGAAGTAAATGCTTAATAACTTCAAACACAGCCGGATACCCCCCGTTTTGGGCGGCAAATCGGGCTGAAAATAAACCCGGAGCATTATTTAAGGCACAAATACATAAACCCGAATCATCCGATAAAGCCGGTAACCCTGTTGCTTGATGGGCATGCCGAGCCTTTATTAAAGCATTTTCGGCAAACGTTTTCCCTGTTTCCGCCACATCCGGCACACCAACGTCGGTTGCTCCCAAAACCTCAATTTTAAGCGGTGCCAAAATAGCGCGCACTTCCCGAATTTTATGGGGATTATGTGAGGCAAGAACAATTTTTTCCATTTACCCCTCCAATATGTTTTTTTGTTTGGCGATCAATTCACCGATGCCTTTTTGGGCCAAATCCAATAATGTGTTTAATTCATCGCGTGAAAAGGCTTGATGCTCGGCGGTTCCTTGAATTTCCACCAATTTGCCCGCATCGGTCATAACAAAATTAGCATCTACACCGGCCGTTGAATCTTCCTTGTAATCTAAATCCAGCATCGGTATTCCATGAATGATGCCGACCGATACGGCAGCTACGAATGCAGTAATAGGGGACTTGGTCAATTTACCGGTTTGTATCAGGTGATGACAGGCCAAGTACAAGGCAATAAATCCACCGGTGATTGAAGCAGTGCGTGTGCCACCATCGGCTTGAATAACGTCACAATCAACTTTAATGCAAAATCCATCCAGTGCTTTTAAGTCAACACCTGCGCGCAATGCCCGTCCAATCAAACGTTGAATCTCTTGCGTGCGGCCGCTTTGGCCTTTTTTGGCTTCACGGTCAACACGTTGACCGGTGGCGCGTGGTAACATGCCGTATTCGGCCGTTACCCAACCACTACCGGTATTTTTAAGCCAGCCGGGAACTTTTTCTTCTGCCGAGGCTGTGCACAGCACTTTCGTATCACCGCAACAAATAAGGCATGAGCCTTCGGCGTATTTGTTCACGTTGGTTTCAATACTTAAGGGCCGCAACGCATCGGCCGATCGGTTATTTGTCCTTATCATATTCGATGACTCCATTTTAATAATATTGCATGCATTATACAAAAGACACCTTTTAAAATCAAGGCGTTTTAGATGATTGCGTGTCCGAAAATGATTTAAATTGTTTCCCCTCTTGATTTTTGTGTGTGAAACATCTAAATATATGTTATTATGTGCAACTGATTTAACAAGTAAAGGTGATTGATCATGAACAAACAAAATAAACAAACCAAATCAAATACTGCGCCCGCCGTTCCGGAAGTTCCAACGCCTGAACTTTCGGCGCAACCATCCGAAGTGCCTGCTCCTGTGGAAACCCAGCAAGTTGCTCATTTGACGGAAGAGGTGGCGCATTGGAAAGATTTAGCTTTGCGGTCTCAGGCTGAAATGGACAATTTACGCAAGCGGACAAAAATAGATATGGAAAATGCCGTTCGCTATGCGAATAAAGATTTTGCCAAAGACCTTTTGACGGTTGCAGATTGTTTGGATAGTGCTTTGAAATGTGCGCTTGAAGATCAGGCACATGGCCGGGATGCCTTTTTAAAAAACCTGATACAAGGGATTGACATGACGCGCAAGCAGTTTGCTGATGCCCTTAAAAAGCACGGCATTGAAAAAATGGAGACAATCGGACGTATTTTTGATCCTGAACTGCATAAAGTGATTCAAGAGGTAGACGACTCATCCCGACCTGCCGGTACCATTGTGCAAGAATTGCAAGCCGGTTATACCATTTCAGGGGCGCGGGTTTTACGTGAAGCTATGGTGATTGTATCAAAATAAGCTTTTGTTTCAATGTATTAAAAAAATGTGAAAGATTTGTGACGATTTTTCTTGCGTCGTGGTCACAAATCTTTTAATTTAAATGGGATTTTTATTTTTTTTACGGAGATTTTTATGGCAGCCTTAACACAGGAAGAACAAACTTTGGTAGACGGTATTGTGGCTCGGGTCAAAGCGGCGCAAAAAATATTTGCCTCCTATTCGCAAGAGCAGGTAGATGCGATTTTTCGTGCTGCTGCCGTAGCAGCCGGTGCCGCACGTATTCCATTGGCACAGCAGGCCGTTGCCGAAACCGGAATGGGTATTGTTGAAGATAAGGTCATCAAAAACCATTTCGCCGCCGAATATATTTATAATGCATACCGTGATACAAAAACGTGTGGTGTGATTTGTGATGCACCCGCAGCCGGTTTTAAAACAATTGCCACACCCGTCGGCGTCGTTGCCGGCATTGTCCCAACGACAAACCCGACATCAACGGCGATTTTTAAATCTCTTATTTCATTAAAAACACGGAACGGTATTATTTTTGCACCGCATCCGCGGGCCAAACAAAGCACAATTGCCGCGGCCAAAGTTGTGGCAGATGCGGCCATTGCCGCCGGTGCTCCCGAAGGAATTATCGGATGGATTGATTCTCCCACACCGGCATTAACAGGGTATTTGATGGGGCATAAGGATGTGTCTTTGATTTTGGCAACCGGTGGGCCGGGTATGGTCAAGGCTGCCTATAGTTCCGGAACGCCGGCTATTGGTGTCGGTGCAGGAAATACTCCTGTTGTTATTGACGAAACAGCTGATATCAAAACGGCGGTTAGTTCAATTATTTTAAGTAAAACCTTTGACAATGGCATGATTTGTGCATCGGAACAATCGGTTGTGGTTTTGAATTCAGTTTATGATGTGGTTAAAGCTGAATTTATCAAGCGTGGATGTGCCTTTTTAAGCGAGTCGGAAAAACAGGCATTGAAAAAAGTCTTGTTCAAAGACGGGCGCTTGAATGCCGACATTGTCGGCCAATCGGCATTTAAAATTGCACAAATGGCAGGTGTTTCAGTTGATCCGGCAACCAAAATTTTAATTGCGGAAACAACGGCAGTTGATTTATCTAATCCGTTTGCGCATGAAAAACTGTCGCCTGTATTGGGCTTTTTCCGTGCCGATACCTTTGAGCAAGCGGTATCTATGGCACAGGGATTGATTGAATTGGGCGGTGCCGGACACACGTCAGTGTTGTATACTGATCCGATGAATCAAGCGCATATAGATGCCTTTTCGGCTGTTTTAACAACGGCGCGCACGCTTATCAACATGCCTGCATCCCAAGGTGCAATCGGCGATGTTTACAATTTTAAATTGGCCCCCTCGCTGACATTGGGGTGTGGTTCGTGGGGCGGTAATTCCGTCAGTGAAAATATCGGAGTCAAACATCTTATGAATACAAAATCTGTTGCCGAACGGCGCGAAAACATGTTGTGGTTTAAAACACCGTCAAAAATTTATTTTAAACGCGGGTGTTTGGATACGGCATTGGCCGAATTGAAAGGACATAAAAAAGCTTTTATTGTGACGGACAAAACCATGTCGCAAATCGGTCATATTAAGCGTATTGGTACCATTTTGGAACAAAACGGTATGACTTATGAGGTTTTTGATGATGTCAAACCGGATCCTGATTTGTCAAACGTCAATACCGCATTGCAACAAGTGCGCCGTTTTGAACCCGATGTGTTTATTTCCGTGGGGGGAGGGTCACCGATGGATGCGGCAAAAATCATTTGGCTGTTGTATGAAAATCCCGACTTGAAGTTTGCCGATATTGCTATGCGGTTTATGGATATCCGCAAACGAACGGTAACATTCCCGCATATGGGTAAAAAGGCCTATATGGTGGCGATTCCGACCACATCGGGGACGGGTTCGGAAGTGACACCGTTCACGGTTATCACGGATGATGCGACAGGGCATAAATATCCGATTACAGATTATGAAATTATGCCCAACATGGCAATTGTGGATCCGGATCTGGCTATGACCATGCCGCGTGGCCTGACAGCAGCGTCGGGTATTGACGTGTTAACGCATGCGATTGAGGCATATACGTCGGTTTATGCCACAAATCTCACCGATCCGGCAGCGACGGAAGCGGCACGATTGGTGCTGAAATATTTGAAACGGTCTTATGACAAGGGAGCCGAGGACCCCAAAGCGCGTGAAAAAATGCACTATGCCGCCACTTTAGCAGGGCAAGCATTCGCTAACGCCTTTTTGGGATTGTGCCATTCAATGGCACACAAATTGGGTGGTCATTTCCATGTGCCGCATGGTTTGGCCAATGCCTTATTGTTGCCGTATGTGATTTATTTTAACGCAACAGATGTTCCAACCAAACAAGGATTATTTCCGCAATACCGTTATCCGTTTGTGAAACAGCGTTATGCCCGATTGGCGGATATCTTGCAATTAACGCAAGGGCTGGATGAAACACAGGTAAATGAAAAGGTTGATCGGTTGATTGAGGCCGTTCAATCATTAAAAGCCGATATCAATATTCCCACGTCTATTCAGGAAGCTAAAGTGGATGAAAAGGCCTTTTTAGAGGAGTTGGAGGCTTTGTCAGAACAGGCATTTGATGACCAATGCACCGGTGCAAATGCGCGTTACCCGTTGATTCCGGAAATAAAACAGTTGTTTTTGGATGCCTATTACGGCAAACCGATTCCGAAATTGGGTCAAAAATAACACAAGATACTTTTCCCCGACCGTTGAAATTTGCGGTCGGGGTTTACCATAAATCCAGTAATTGACATAAAATTTGGGTTTTTGCTTCACTTAAATACGGCAGTTTTTGGGCAATGGCTTCCAAATGTTCCAAGTGTGTGGCCGAATAGGTTGTGCGAATGGAGATCCGTTTGACAAATAAAGGATACTCATCGGGCTTATTTGCGGATACTTTTATCGGATCGGCATTTTTACGCAAAGCGAAGGATAAAACTTCTTCCAGACTGGTATTTAATGCATTACATACCATAATCAATCGTTTTAAATCAGGTATATATTTGTTATTTTCAAGGTTGCTGATTGTTTTAGGACTACAGCATGCTGCTTTAGCTAACCGTTCTTGCGACCATCCTTTGACTCGGCGAAGCGCTCGAATTTTTCGGCCGATATAAAGCGTATATTTCATTTGCACAAAGCCTCCTTTTTGGCTAATTTAATCATTATTCTGAAAGTGACTATATCTCCCTTTTTATGAAAAAGACATACAATACTTTTGGAATATGAGTATAAATCGGATTATATTTTACCGATTTTAAGGTGAACTTTTATTAAATTAGATAAAAATACCGATTTACGAAAAAAAATAAGTCTGTTAAGACGAATGTGATATAAAATTGGTTAAGGCTCTATCCTTATGGCAAATATCCGTTTTATTTTGTAAACTAAAGCGGCGAATTTTTTCCGCCGCTTTCCTTTATTGATAAAGATACAAGATATATCTTTATCCTTTTTTTATAAATCTGTTTTTAGTTTTTCACCTGCCAAAATATGCGCATGTAGGTGGGGGACTTCCTGACCACTGTCGGGGCCGGTATTAAACACAAGCCGATACCCATCTTTGTCCAGATTCAATAAATGTGTTACTTTCACAATAGCGCGCATATACCCGGCGGCTTCTTCATCCGAAGAATGTTCCATAAAATCGGTAAAATCTGTCACCATTGACTTTGATATGACCAAAACATGGATTTTGGCTTTGGGATGAATATCGTAAAAGGCAAGTGCATAATCGTCCTCGTAAATTTTATCCGTCGGTATTTCTGCACGCAGGATTTTTGCAAAAACGTTGTCAGCATTGTATTCCATAGGCGGTTCCTTTCTTTTTTGTTGCTCTTTGCTTTTTCTTTTGTTACAATAACAGTATATTTGTTTTTGTTCAACATGAAAAGGCACATGTCATGAAAAAAATTCGCCTCCTTGTCTTTTGGGTGGGTGTCTTAATCTCTTTTAACGTGGCGGCCGGGTCGTTTGACGTGGATCGTGTTTCTGTGTCGGCCGAGGCCGAAACCGCTGTTGCCGCTCGGACGCAAGCGCTTCAGGCGGGGCAGGAAGAAGCATTTAAGCGTTTAACGGCACAGCTTGTAGCGCCCGAATATCATCCGGAAGAATTGTCCCTTGAACCGGCGGATGTGCTGAATATGGTTCAGGATGTATCCGTTCGGGATGAAAGAACAACAGCAACACGTTATATGGCATCAATCAGCGTGCGGTTTAATTCCGAGGCGGTGCAACGGTTTTTTGCCGACAAAAAAGTGCCGTATCTGTCCGAAATGCCCCCTAAAAGCGTTGTGGTCCCGATTTTTATGCCTTTTGCGGGACAAACGTTGATATTTGATGAGGCAAACCCCCTTTATCACGCATTTAAAAATCGGTCGGCAGATGGAACATTATATTCTGTAATAGTGCCGTTGGGCGATGCCGAAGATATCGCAGGTGTGGCGAATGGAGAAACTCAAACGGCTTTTTTTGAAGCTTTAATGAAAAAATATCAGGCAGCGCAAGTGTTGGTTGTGATAATGAGGCCCGATGGAGGGGATTATCTTGTTCAAGCGCGTGTGTATTCGGAAAAGGAAGATGAGATTCCTGAAATTGCTTTTCAAACGGCGGCTTTGCCGACACAGGCGCAAAGTGCTGAAGCGGCCGTTGAACAATTGATGACCCGATTAGACACGCAATGGCGTTCCTTAAAAACCAACCGATTTGAAATCTCGGATGAATTTACATTGGTTATGCCGCTTGTGTCATTGGCTCAATGGTATGCAGATTATCAACGATTAAAAGCACTTGATTTTTTAACCCGTGTTGAAATGCGTGCATTACGCGAAGATCAAGTTGTTGTTTTATTAGGGTTCAAAGGCAGCGAATCTGCTTTGCTCCGGCGTTTACAGCAACGTGGATTGGCCGTTGATGCGGTCAACGGGGTGTTCATGTTCCGTATGCCGACTGTGTCGGCCAATGCGTCGGTTAATTTTGAAACAAGGGGACCGTATGTTCAATAAAAAAGTCGTTTTTCCTGTTGTCGCAACAGCGATTTTGGCCGTATTTATATGGCGTATCAGTGGTATTTTGCTGCCGTTTGTGTTGGCGTTTGTGTTGGCGTATTTTTTGCATCCGTGTGTGGTTCGGTTAGAGCGTTTAAAATATAGCCGAACAGTGGCAACAACGTTG
Source organism: uncultured Alphaproteobacteria bacterium (assembly GCA_944392145.1). Classification (GTDB taxonomy): domain Bacteria; phylum Pseudomonadota; class Alphaproteobacteria; order CAAHEQ01; family UBA3637; genus CALXVS01. The sequence goes on from CALXVS010000003.1 coordinate 7,411, forward strand.
ATTGTAGGCGCATTTTGCTTGTTTATTGTGGGGTTGTTTTTAATCTTGGTTCCTATTTTACAAGCACAGGTTATTGTTTTTTTGAACAAAGTACCGGTTATTGCACAAACATTGTGGCATTGGGTTGAACAGGCGGTTGCCTATATGAAGCAAAGTTTGCCTCAGGCACAATTGGCGCAACTATCACAAATGTTCAGCGCAAATGCCGCTAAAGTCATAAACGCCTTGGGGAACGGTGTGATTGGTGCCTTAAGCGGCGGGGTGGTGTTTTTTAATGTGGTATCTTTGCTGTTGATTACACCGGTTGTATTATTTTATGTTTTGCGTGATTGGCGTGGGGTCAGTCAGGACATGAAAGCCCTGATTCCCCGTTCACGGGAGGAAGATGTGAAAAGTTTATGGTCTGAAATCAATCGCACGTTAGCAGGGTTTGTCCGCGGACAGGTATCTGTTTGTTTAGTGTTGGCGGTATATTACGGGGTGGCTTTGTCACTGATCGGATTAGAATTGGGTATATTGATTGGTTTAATTGCCGGTATTTTATCGTTTATTCCGTATTTTGGTTTTTTAACCGGTGTAGGCTTAAGCATCCTGTTGGGCTTATCCCAAGGGGGAGATTGGGTCTTTTGGCTGATGTTGGCAGGTGTCTTTGGCGTCGGTCAAATTTTAGAAAGCTATGTTTTAACACCACGATTGGTCGGTGAGCGGGTTGGATTACACCCCGTTTGGGTTATTTTTGCCTTATTGGCCGGTGGGGTTCTTTTGGGATTTGTCGGTATTTTAATTGCTGTTCCCGTGGCCGCCGTTATCGGTGTGTTGATACGTCGCGGTGTTAAAGTATACAAAAAAACCGCTTTTTATAAGGGGCGTAAATAAAATGGCGTTTGAACAGCTGCCGTTATCGTTACCCTACCGTCAGGCCTTGGGTCGCGCTGATTTTTTGGTGGCCAAAAGCAATGAAGACGCTGTTCGGTTTATTGATTTGTTTCCGAATTGGCCGGCGCATGCGGCTTTGTTGTGCGGAGCCGTAGGCAGTGGAAAAACACATTTGGCGCACCTGTTTTCAGATCGGTTCATACGGGGATGTGATTTGCCTGTTGATTTTGAAAATATTCAAGGGGAGCGACTTGTTATTGAGGATATTGATCGGTCAACGGACGAAACAGCTTTGTTTCATCTGTTCAATTGGACAAAAGAACATCGTATTTTCGTCCTGTTTACGGCACGGCAAATGCCAATGGTTCGGTTGCCGGATTTAAAATCACGTTTGGGGAGTATTCCAAAAATATATATCGGATTGCCGGATGAAGAATTACTGTTTGGTGTGTTGTCCAAGTGGTTTTATGAACGTCATGTGTCTGTGGACGCTTCTGTTTTAGAATATATTTTATCGCGCGCAGAACGGTCTTTTGAATTTTTAAAAGAACTGATTAACCGGCTTGATTCGGTTTCTTTAGCACAAGGACGTCGTATTACGATACCGATTGTGCGTCAGGTGTTAGAGCAGCAGACCGCTTGTTTAAAACCGGTTCTTAAACAGGAACAACTTAATCAAAGGATGTAAAAAATATGCCACAAAAGTTCATGACTGTATTAAAAGCTGTGGTGTTGATTGCCGCAGGGGTGTTTTTTTTAATCGCTTGCCTGTCATATCAAACGGTGGATTCATCTTTAAATACGGCGGGTGCCGCATCGGTTTCTAATTGGGCCGGTGTGCCGGGTGCCATCGCAGCGGATTTGCTATGGCAAACATTTGGATGGATGGGGCCGATTATTTGCTTGTTCTTTGTCGTTTGGGGGTGTTTTTTATTATTCCCTGTCGGGTGGGCACGGTTGCGGATTTATTTATTTGTGCCGGCCGCTTTACTGGGGTGTTGGGTATTGTCGGGTATGTCATTGCCCCCTTCGGCGTATGCGATAGCAGGTGCCGGTGGAATGGCGGGATATTATTTAACCCGTCTGGTTCCTATAGATAACGGATATATTCATGGAATAGTTGGTATTTTATGTGTTTTCCTCATTATTTTTTCATTTAAAATACCGGCAATTCGGCTATTAGGCCTGACTGGGGCAAAAATCAAAACAGTGGGGCAGTTTATGGCACATCTTATGCCGCGTTGGTCGGTGCGGGGAAGTGTTCCCGAAGTTCGTCCTAAAAAAGAGGCTGTCTCTGTCACGCCTCGTCGTTCGGTAAAACAGGCTGCATCCGCTGTTTCTAAAAATGTCAGTGCCGTTCAGGCAAGTTTCTGTTTGCCCGAAACGGCATTGTTGGCTCCCGTAAAGGGAAGTTCAAATCCCAGTATTTCCAAAGAGGCCATGGTACAAATTTCCAAAGACTTGGAAAGTGTTTTGGCCCAATTCGGTATCGGGGGCCAAATCGTGCATGCGAATCCCGGACCGGTTGTAACTTTATATGAATTTGAGCCTGCTCCGGGCATTAAAACATCCCGTGTTATTGCATTATCGGATGATATTGCCCGTGAAATGCGCGCGGTTTCTGTGCGAATTGCCTTAATTCCCGGATCCAATACAATCGGGATTGAAATGCCCAATGCCCGCCGTGATATGGTCTATATCCGTGAGATGGTCGAACATGTAAAGTATCAGGCGAACAGTGGTTCTTTACCGCTTATTTTGGGGAAAGATATTGGTGGGGCCCCTGTTTACGCCGATTTGGCTAAAATGCCGCATCTGTTAGTTGCCGGAACAACGGGTTCGGGTAAGTCAGTTGCAATCAATACCATGATCTTATCGCTGTTATATCGGTTTACACCGGCAGAGTGCCGCCTGATTATGGTTGATCCGAAAATGTTGGAATTATCGGTTTATAACGATATTCCGCACCTGTTGACACCGGTTGTGACGGATGCGGGAAAAGCTGTTGTCGCCTTAAAATGGGCGGTGCGGGAGATGGAAGATCGTTATCGCTCTATGAGCCAATTAGGTGTTCGTAACATTGATGGATACAATCAAAAGCTTTTGCAAGCACAACAAGATGGTAAACCATTGGTACGGCGGGTGCAAACCGGGTTTGATGCCGAAACCGGTGCGCCGATTATTGAAGAACAAAATTTAGATTTAACGCCGTTGCCGTATATTGTTATTATTGTTGATGAAATGGCCGATTTGATGATGTTGGCGGGTAAAGATGTTGAGGCCGCCATTCAGCGGTTAGCACAAATGGCGCGCGCAGCGGGAATCCATTTGATTTTGGCAACACAGCGGCCGTCTGTGGACGTCATTACAGGAACAATTAAATCCAATTTCCCAACCCGTATGTCGTTTCAAGTAACCAGTAAAATTGATTCGCGCACAATTTTGGGTGAAGCCGGTGCCGAACAGTTATTGGGAAAAGGGGATATGTTGTTCATGCCTGCCGGTCAAAAGCCGACGCGTATTCACGGTCCGTTTGTCAGCGATGAGGAAATAGAACGTGTTGTCAAACATGTGCGTGCCCAAAGTGCGCCGCATTATTTGGATGCAGTTTTGACAGAAAGCGAAGGAACCGGGGGCAGCGGTTCCGGTGCTGCGGCCGGCGGAATGGATATGGGGGGTGGTGATTTGTATGATCAAGCCGTCGCGATTGTTTTAAGGGATAAAAAAGTATCAACCAGTTATGTGCAACGGCAGTTGCGAATAGGCTATAACAAAGCCGCGGATTTAATTGACCGGATGGAGCGTGAGGGGGTTATTTCAAAACCTAACGTGGCCGGTAAGCGGGATATTTTGGTCCCTACGGATAACGGATAAGTTACAAAAAGGAATTTTTAAAAGATGACAATATATCAAAAAGTTTTTTATGTGTGTGCGTGTGTGTGTTTGGGGGGGGCTTGCCCCGGAAAAGCAGATGTTGCCTCAAAAATTGATACACCCGAAAACCGGAAAATTTTAACCGCTGTTGAAACGGCCTATAATAAAATCAAAACCATTAAAGCACGGTTTGCTCAATTCAATTCAAAGATGACAGATGATTTACAAACGGGGATTTTATATATGTCTCGCCCGGGCAATCTGCGATTGGTTTATGAGCAAGGATCACCGCTTGAATTTTATGCAAACAATGGGTATTTGATTTATCATGATAAAGATTTAAAAGAGGTTAGCTATTTTGACATGGAACAAACACCTGTCAGTTTGATTTTAAAAAAAGAGTTGAAATTTGATGATCCCGAATTTTTGGTGACCGATGTTTCGGACGTGTTAGACGAATATTATGTGACGGCCGAAAAAAAGGGGGCCGGCGAGTTAGGTCGTTTAACCCTGATTATTGATAAAGATACGATGCAGCTGAAACAGTGGGACATTGTGGATATGCAAAATGTTAAGTCAACCGTTTCTTTATATGAAACCGAGGTTAATATTCCTGTTGACAAAGCGATGTTTTTGTTCCACAATCCTTATCAGAAGTCTAAATAAAAAAAAGGAGTGTTTATGAAAAAGGTTTTGACGTTTCTTTTGTCGGGATTTCTTGTTATTTCCGTTTCAGCCGTTGCTGCACCGCGCGGGAGGGGGGGGGAATGCTCTTATTCTCCGTTACAGGAATTTATCCGATCGGTTCGTTCCGAAACAGAAATTCAACAATTGATTGATAAAGGTGTTGATTTAAATGCAAAGGCGCGATGTGGTGGTTCTGTATTGCAGTTAGCTATTCGGCGTGGGAACCCGCAGGTGGTCAAAGCGTTGTTAGAGGCGTCCATTGATTTTGAATCCCCGGTGTCATTGGAAGGGTTTCCGATTCAAAATGCTCCCAGGGAAGTGCCTTTGTTTATGTTCGCCGCTTATTATTCTCCGCGGCCCGAGATTATTTCTTTGTTGATGCAGGCGGGTGCCGATGTATCGGCATTGGACGAAAATGGCGAAAATGTTTTGTGGTATATGAAACAAAATCCGGTTTTGCGTGAAACAGATATTTATGATGAAGTTAACGCTATTTTATTGTATCAAAATGCCAAAAAGAAAAAAGGCAATACATCGGCTGAAGGGACAGGAAATGAAACCGCGGATGATTCTCACGCGGCTAAAAGTGGAAACAAACGCGGCACTGCTAGACGTTCATTGCGTGAGATCGTTGAACCCGATATGCCTGTAGAGCAAGTCGAAGACGCAATGAAAAAATCCGATTTTTAAGGGACAAGCGTGTAACCGTCATCTGTGTTTTGGATAAATAAGGCTGCATCTGCACCCAGCTTTTGCCGTAATTTATAGATGTGTGTTTCAATGGTGTGACTTTCTGCTTCATGGTGATAGTTCCACACATCAGTTAAAAGTGTATCTTTTGAAACGGCTTTTCCCTGTTGTTGCACCAAAAAGATAATCAGTGCATTTTCTTTTTCGGTCAGGGAAATAGTTTCGTGCGCTTTTTTATTATAAATTTGACGAAACCGCCCCGAGAAAGAAAAGGTTGCATTTTCAAAGGATGGTGCTTTATTTAAGTGGCGTATAACATGTCGCACGGCCTCTTTTAATTCACCTAATCGGCATGGAACCGTTAATTCAATTTGTGCCCGTGCATGATGCCCGCCGACTAAAATAACGGGGTAAGGAGGGGGTGTTTGCAGCAAAGTATCAATTTGTTCTTGAGGCAGAAAAACAACCGCAGCTTCGGATGATGCCGAAAAAGTTTGTGCCGGGTGTGTTTCAAAATCGGTTAATGCCTGAATAAATGTGGTTTCAAATAAAGGATTATGTGTGATGATATCAATCATATCTTGCCTTTTTCATAAAGTTATTTTAATATGTCTTTGTCTGTAGTTTACCAGAAAGACACAAAAGATGATACCTTTATTTTTATATCGTATACTGACGGTTTTATGTGCGCCGTTTATTTATGGATGGATTTATGTTCGTTGCCATAAAGGAAAGGAAGATGTGACCCGATTGAATGAGCGTTTCGGACGTCCTAACCGGATACGAACCTCCGGGCGGTTGATATGGATGCATGGTGCCAGCGTTGGGGAATGCTTGTCAATGTTACCGTTGATTAAAAAAATAATTGATGAAAATCCAGATATACACGTTATGGTGACATCGGGAACGGTGACGTCGGCGAAACTGATGACAGAACGGTTGCCGAATCGTGCATTTCATCAATATGTCCCGATTGATTTGCCATGGGCGGTGCAGCGATTCGTTCGTTACTGGCACCCCGATGCAGCCTTTTGGTTTGAGTCAGAGTTTTGGCCGAATCTGTTATCAGCTGTTGCCTCATCGGGAGCGCCCCTTGTTTTATTGAACGGGCGAATTTCTGATCGTTCCTTTCGCAGATGGCAAAGGGCTTTATGGTTTATTCGGCCGATTTTACGTTTGTTCACCCTATCTTTGGGACAAACGAAAGAAGATACGCATCGGCTTAAGAAACTGGGAGCAAAGCAGGCATTATATGTCGGGAACTTAAAATACGCTGCTGTACCGGCTGTTTTTGATGCAACGGAATTAACGACATTAAAGGAACAGATCGGACCGCGTCCCTGTTGGTGTGCCGGTTCAACACATGCGGATGAGGAAGCACGTCTGGCGGATGTTCATATTCGTCTGAAACAGCAGTTTAAGGGGCTTTTGTGGATTTGTTCGCCACGCCATCCTACACGGGGGGATATGCTGGAAAAAATGTTTTTGTCCAAAGGGCTGCAGGTTGCCCGTCGCAGTCGGCACGAACCGTTGACACCGCAAACAGATGTTTATTTGGCCGATACCATCGGTGAAATGGGATTGATTTATCAGTTAGCGCCTTTGGTTTTTGTTGGGGGCTCTTTGATTCCATTCGGGGGACAAAATATGTTAGAACCCATGCGGTTCAAGCGGGTTGTTTTTGTAGGACCGCATCCGTTTAATTTTAAAGAAATCATGGCAGCCGCTTTGGCGGATCAGGCTATCATTCAGGTAAAAGATGAGAAAGAATTGGAACAACGGATGGCGTTCTTTTTAACACATGCCGATTCGGTCAGGGCTGTCAGTGAGCGCGCACAGCGGGTTGCGTTGTCTGAAATGGCGGTGTTAGAGCGTATATATACAGCCCTATGTGAGCAGGTGGAGGTTTTTTGATGCAGGCACCCGAATTTTGGTATAAAAAAGAATCTTTTTTAAGTTGGCTTTCTAAACCGTTGGGAGCCGTTTATGCCTGGTTTACAGCGCGTCGTTTTCAAAAAACAGCCCCGTATCAAGCTCCTATACCGGTGATTTGTGTCGGAAACTTATCTGTGGGGGGAACGGGGAAAACGCCGGTTTGCTTGGCACTGGCAGATTTATTGTTAAAAAAAAGAAAGTCTTTCTTTTTTTTAAATCACGGATATAAAAGCCGGTTGAAAAATGTGCTTGTTAATCCGACCTTTCATTCGGCATTGGATGTTGGTGACGAAGCCCTTTTGTTGGCGCAAAAGGCACCAACAATTGTGGATAATAACCGTGCGCGCGGCGCCCAATTGGCGATTCGGAATGGGGCAACGTGCTTAATTATGGATGATGGTTTTCAAAATCCAAGCTTGATTAAAACACTTTCTTTTGTTGTTGTTGATGGGCACTTGGGATTTGGCAACATGCATGTGTTGCCGGCGGGACCGTTACGCGAACCCGTTTTGGTCGGATTAAAGCGGGCCGATGCCGTAGTTCTTGTCGGTAAGGATACATGGGGTGTTCGTTCTTTTTTGGCAAAAAATAAGATTGATATCCCTGTTTTGGGGGGAGCATTTATGTTAAGTGCCCGTTCTTTAAGGCGATTAAAAGAGCAACATGTTTTGGCATTTGCCGGTATCGGGAATCCCCGTAAATTTTTTGAAGCATTAAGATTAAACGGTGTTCTTGTTGAAAAAACACAGGTTTTCCCGGATCACTACCAATATACGCGGTTTGATTTAGAATGGCTGCGGGAAAATGCCGGCACACATTTGCTGGTGACAACGACAAAGGATGCCGTCAAAGTTCCTAAAGAATTTCAGTCGGATGTTGTTGTTGCTGACGGTGTTTTTAAATTTGAAGAAGAAAAGCAGGTAATGACTTTGTTAAAGGGAGTGTTTAACGATGGATAATGGTGTGCGGCAAGCCGATCGGCGATGGAGTCAAAAATACGGAACGGATCTTGTTGTCGCGTTGGTTGCGGGTTTCTTTTGGTTGATTTTTAAATTATTACCTGTGCGTGCTGCATCGGCATTGGGGGGAGGGATTGGAACGTTTGTCGGTTTTTTTGCCCGATCACGCAACCAAATTGCCCGTCAAAATTTAAAGGTTGCTTTTCCTGATAAAACACCGGCAGCACGTGAAAAAATTTTACGAAAAATGTGGTGCCATTGGGGGCGATTTTATGCCGAAATGCCACATGCACGTCAGTTATTTAAATCAGCTGAATTCAGCGGATTAGAGCTTTTGCAACAATGTATGCGAGACAACACAAGCGGGTTTGTTTGTTCGGCACATTTGGGGAATTGGGAACCGGCTGTGTCAGCACCTATTGTCGGTGAAAAATATTTAAATCCCGTTTACCGGCCGGCTAATAATCCCTGGTTGGATAAATTGATGTTTCAACGGCGCAAGGGTGTTTTAATTCCCAAAGGTCCTCGCGGAGCAAAAAAAATGATTCAAGTATTAAAATCTGGCGGTTTTATTGTGATGTTATGTGATCAAAAGCTGCGGGAAGGGATTGAGGTGCCTTTTTTCGGTATACCGGCCAAAAGTCCCGATGCTATAGCAACGATGGCTTTAAAATTGAATGTGCCGATTTTCATGGCACGCAGTATTCGCCGACCGGATGGACGATTTAAAATTGAAGTGACATCGCTTGATTTATCCGTATCTTCAAATAATACAATAACACCTGAACACGAAATCATGCGACGTATTAATCAAACAATTGAAAAATGGATTCGGGAAACGCCGGAGCAATGGCTTTGGATACACCGGCGTTTTGATAAATCGTTTTATAAAAATGTGTGACGTTGGCTTAAATAATGGTGTTGAATAAACGCCAGAGCAAATAATAACGGAAGTGTGGCTTCTCCGCTTTCTTCTATCCAACTTAAAAGTAAAGCGATATCGGGGTCTAAATGTATGCCGGTTGCTTTATAATAATTTCCGGGAAAGCGGTCGGCAATTTTTGAAACAATACCCATGCCGCCAAATATGCAGATTGTCCAGTAAAGCGGATTTAAATCAAAAAAGCCACGAATAATTTTGGAAACATAACGAATCAATAAAAAAAGAACAATACTACCGACCATCAGTAAAAGAAAAGCAGCCATAATTTTTTCGTGCAATGGGTTGGCGGGATTCGTGAAAAAACGCAACTTAAAAGCTGTGGTGTCGGTCGTTGTCAAATAATGTTGAATACCCATTTCCCGCAAGAGAGCACATCCCCATAAAATTAAAAATAAAATATAATCCTGTCGGTTTTTACGAAAATCCCTGTTGTAATAAAGAGCGACGCACAATGCCAGTGCATAACACATATAAGTGATGTTTTCCAAAAAGCCTGCAGTGCTATAAAAGACAGCAGGATTATCGTAGTTCATTAAAAAGCTTAATACAAACATGCTTCCCATAAACAAACAGACAAACACAATCGGTGTGAAAGGGGAAAGAAGAAAAGATTTCATATGACTTTACCTTTAGTTAAAGAAAAAAGATGCTGAAATCAGCATCTTTAAAAAATGGTGCCGATTGGGTGACTTGAACACCCGACCCACGCATTACGAATGCGTTGCTCTACCAACTGAGCTAAATCGGCAACGGTATCCTTTATACCAAAAATAAAATTTAAATGCAAGAAAAATTTTAAAAGAATATTTTATAAAAAAACGTCCGACCACCTGATCAGACGCTTTTTTTTGAAATTGAAAAAATCAATTGCGGCTGATTCCCGTTTGTTTTAATTGCGTTGCTGCCAACAATTTAGCGACAAGATTAGATTTAAACGGTTCTTTCCCGACGTTTTGTTTACCGCAGGGGAACTCTGTCGCTTTGATAAAATCTTTCGTTGTCATTGTTTGCCTCGCTTTGTTTTGTCAAATTCTTTCATTATATAAGGAATAATAACACATAAAAACAGGCTTGTCAAGAGTTCTTTTTAATTTATTCTGTAAGAGGAGGTTTCCTGTAAGATAATGCTTCTGCCATATGTTTCTTTAGAATCACTTCGGATAAATTTAAATCGGCGATTGTGCGGGCAACACGAATCATGCGATGGTATCCACGTCCGGACAGGCGCATTTGGTCGGCTGCCTGAATCAGTAATGCCTGCGCTTCTTTATCTAAACGGGCCGTTTCTTCCAAAACGGTGCCATTCAGTTCACTGTTTTGTGTGGCATGAATGTTTTTGAAACGATCGGCTGAAAATTGCTTGGCCGCTGTGACACGTTGTCGGATCGCATTTGAATCTTCTTGCACATTTAAAGAGGCTAATTCCCATGGTGCGATAAGCGGAACGTCAACATACAAATCAAAACGGTCTAACATCGGGCCGGATATTTTGGCTTGATAATCCGCGGCGCATTTAGGGGCACGATTGCATTCATGTCCGGCAACGCCATAATACCCACATCGGCAAGGATTCATCGCTGCAATCAATTGAAAGCGTGCCGGATAGGTGACGTGTGCATTCGCACGCGCGACGGAAACAATCCCATTCTCAAGCGGTTGACGGAGTGATTCCAGAGTTACTCGTGGAAATTCAGGTAATTCATCTAAAAACAAAATACCCCGATGAGCTAAGGAAATTTCTCCTGGCTTTGCTTTTAAACCACCCCCAACCAATGCGGGCATGGAAGACGAGTGATGTGGCGCACGAAACGGTCGGGTGGTAATCAAGTGACCGTCACGCAACAAGCCGGCAATAGAGTGAATTTGACTGACTTGTAAAATTTCATCGGGCGTCATGGGCGGCATGATAGAGGGAAGGCGGGCGGCTAACATGGATTTGCCCGACCCCGGAGGTCCTGACATCAGAACATTGTGTCCGCCAGCGGCAGCAATTTCCATAACCCGCTTAGCGGTTTCTTGGCCTTTAACCTCTTTGAAATCAGGTAAAAATAAAGCTGTTTCACTTTTCTTTGTTTGTGGATGGGGCAGATAAGAGACCCCTTTAAAATGTTGAATCAGCTGTAAAAGCGTATGTGGGGCTAAAATACCTTCATTCCCCGACCAAGCCGCTTCGGACCCCTGCTCCATGGGGCAAACAAAGCCCAAATCTTCGCCGGCTGCGGCGATACTGGCGGGTAACACCCCGTTGACAGGACGAATAGTTGCATCCAATCCCAATTCTCCCATCATCATAAAGCCATGAATACTTTCAGGGGAAACAATTTTCATGGCTGCAATTAATGCCATGGCAATTGGTAAATCGTAATGGGTCCCTTCTTTGGTAACATCGGCCGGTGCTAAATTCACCGTGATATGTTGTGCCGGTAAAGATAACCCTAATGAGTGCAGAGCTGCGCGAACACGTTCGCGACTTTCAGCAACGGCCTTATCTGCCAACCCGACAATGGTGAATGAGGGCAAGCCGGCACTTAACTGAACCTCTATATTGATTTTTAAAACACGAATCCCTAAAAAGGAAACACAATGCGTGCACGCAATCATTTACCACCGGGGAATATTGTTACTGTCGCGCCACTGTGACCCTTGCGGATAATCAGATTCGGAGGGAAGTTCTTTAAATCCGGCAAAACGCGGTGCATTGCGTAACCGAATGTATCCTTGCCCCTCATATTGCTGCAAACATCCTGCATCAGAAGCATTGCATTTAACCAAATCCCGATTTTCAGGGTGTTGTAACACAACGGACATTAACGGATCCGATGTTGGTAAAACGTTATAAGCAGGGACTTCTTCAGAAATAACACTGTTAGATGAAGAAGAAAAAGATTCTGGCGATGCATTTTGCGGTACAGGCGCGGTATAAGAGAAGGCATCAGCCGTTACCGAATCTCTTTGAAACGTTGGCGTAAATGTTGTTTGAACCCCATATGTCGGTTGTGCCATCATCGGTGTAGCAGGCTGATACGCTGTATTTCCTGTATAAGACGGCAACATTACCTCCGTATTTGTATAAGCTTGATTAGACACATCAAAAGAGGCCTGTGTATATTCTTGTACCGGTGCCGATGCATAAGTCATATCGGTCGGTTGTTGTAACATGTATTCGGGCAGACCGATCGGTTGTTGAATTGTGCCTGTTTGGGGGGAGCGAACCTCTTCCCGCACAACATGATATTCTTTTTGTGTGCAAGCACCCAGTAAAATAAAAACGGATAAAAAAAGTATTTTTTTCATAACGACCTCATTTATATGGTTTGGATGCAGTATAACAGAAAACAAATGAAAAAAGAAGTTTTTTTTCGTTATTTTTCAAAAAAAAGATGCGGATACTTATAAAAAAGAGGTGCATAGCCTGATATGCTGAATAAAAACAGCTTGTTTTTTTAATAATATGATGTGTTTCGGATATGTTCGTTTGTTTGATTTTGATTTCTTGTTATCCCCTTTGGCATACGATTTTATTTTTTTCTTGTTATAAATAACGGAATATGTTATAAGCAACCCGTTTTTTAATGTTTTTCTTTTTTAGGAGTCCTTATGTCGGAACGTTTTTTCGGCAATAAACCGTTTTTGCCGTTATTGTTGTCATATTTTATTTCGGCAGTTAATGAAAATTTTATTCGGATTGTATTTTTATTTTTCGTGACTTATCAAATGACGCAAACAAGTCCCGCTTTTTTTGTGTCGGCCGTTATTCTTTATTTTCTTTTTTTCTGTATCGGTGCTGTGTGTTCAGGACAGATTGCTGATAAAATTTCAAAAGTGAAATTTTTGGTATTTGTTCGGCTGTTTGAAGTTATGATTATGGCTATGGCGCTTTTAAGTATATTTATGGATTCACGGTTACTATTGACCTTGATTGCGGCGGCTATGGGATTTGCTAATGCTTGTTTGCGGGTTGTTAATTATTCCGTTATGCCTCAGCTTGTTGACAGGAATCATTTAAATACCGGTAATATTTGGATGAAAGTGGCGACATTTTTTTCTGCCGGGTGTGCGGCTCTTTTATTGACATCAATTTTAAAATTTAATGCCGCATATCAAGTGATTTGTTTGATTGGACTGATTTTGGCAGTGGTCAGCTTATTTGTTACGTTGAAACTCCCGTTAACAGATCCGGTTGATCCCGACAGCCGGATCAGTAAAAATCCGATTGCTGTTTTTGATTTTGTGGCGCGACAAATTAAAAATCGGTTTGATTTATGGACGTATTTGGTTGGTATCGCGTGGTTTTGGATATTGGGAACACTTGTTTTTGTTTTTTCTGCTGAATATGGCCATTCTGTTTTAAATGCTCGTTGGTCAACGGTTATGTTTTTATCCACAGGCGTTTTTACATTCGGATTTATAGGGGGGGGCTATTTATACCGAAAATTATCGGCTACTGGAAATTTCAGCGGACATATTTGTTTGACAACATTGGCTATTTCTGTTTTTTTATGTGATTTAGTTTTCGCGGGATTTTCAATTGAAACAATGCAAGCCCCAAAAGCCGTTTCGGTTATTCGGATGTTTAGTGAGTTTGAATATATTCGGGTGCTGATTGATGTGGCAGCATTGGGAATATTGGCCGGATTATATATTATTCCTTTTTATACGTTGCTTCAGCTAGGAACACCAGAAAGAATTTTGGGACGGGTAATGTCCTTTTCGGGAATGGTAAATGCCTTATCTGTCGCTGGTGCTTTTTTAGTGGTTTTAAGTTTTAAAATCTTGTCTTTTTCAGTCTTGGATATTTTATTATGTTTCGGCATTGTAAATATTTTTGTTGGTATTTACATGGTACGTTTGTTGCCGATTCAAACACGTCGGCGGGTGTTTCGGGTTGTATTCAAGTTATTGTTTCATGCGCGCATAAAAGGTCTTGAGAACCTTAAAAAGGCAGGAGATAAGGCATTAATTATCACCAATCATACATCTTATTTAGATGTGTTATTGATTTCAACTTTTATTGATCGGCCGATTGTTTTTGCTGTCAGTGATCAGTTGATTGACAAAACAGTGGTTAAATTTATGACCAATTTAGTGGATGTGCGTCCTTTGGATCCAATGAGCCCGTTTGCCGTTAAAGCAATGGTGGAGGAATTAAAGAAAAATCAGTTGTGCATGATCTTTACCGAAGGCATTATTGAAGGCGGTAACACACGGATGAAAATTTATGAAGGGCCGGCGATGATGGCTTTAAAGGCAGAGGCTCCGATTGTTCCAATTCGGATTGACGGTGCCGATCAAACGTTTTTTTCCCGTGTTCTTAAAACAAAAGCGCCGTTTCGCTTTTTCCCGACCATAACATTGACGGTTAAAAAACCGGTATTTTTTGATTTGCCCGATGATTTAACAACACGTGAATGCCGTGAAAAATCAAGTTCTATGTTATTTGATGTGTTGTCTGATATGACATTTGAAAATTATCGGATTAATCGCACCGTTTTCGGAGCGTTAGCCGATTCAATGCAAATGGTCGGGCGATTTAAACGTGTTTTGGAAGATACCGATCGAAAACCGTTGTCATTCTGGGCCGTGTTTATGCGTTCTTTCATTTTAGGGCGTTTGTTGAAACGAGCGTTGTCGGATGAAAAAGAAGTTGGATTGATGGTGCCGACATCTAATACATGTGCCCTTTGCTTTTTGGGGTTACATGCTTTTGGGAAAACGCCGGCAATGATCAATTTTACATCTGGTCCCAAACAGGTGATCGCAACATGCCGCACGGTGGGATTGAAAACAATTGTAACGGCTAAAAAAGTTGTATTATTGGCTAAATTAGAGGGGCTTGTCAGTGCTGTTGAAGAAGCGGGCATTCGGGTGCTATATTTAGAAGATTTAAAACCGACGCTCTCCTTTACCGATAAAATGATCGGTATCATCGGCGGGATGTTCCCAAAACTTCTTTATCGTAAGGTTGAAGCTACGCAAACGCCTGAAGATCCGGCGGTTATTTTATTTACTTCCGGTTCAGAAGGATTCCCGAAAGCGGTTTTCCTGACACACCGAAATTTGTTGGCAAACTGCTATCAGATTCCGTCGCGGTTTGATGTGTATCCGACAGACGTATTTTTAAACTGCTTGCCGATGTTCCATTCTTTCGGATTGGGGGCCGGTACGATTTTACCCCTGTTATTGGGGGTAAAAACTGTTTTGTATCCGACACCGTTGCACTATCGGATTATTCCGGAAATTTGTGCTTCGGCCAAAGCAACAATTTTTTTCGGAACGGATACGTTCTTGGCCGGGTATGCAAAATGTGCCAATCCGTATGATTTTAACAGTTTAAGAATTGTTGCTGCGGGGGCAGAAAAAGTCAAAGATGAAACGCGTAAAATTTGGGCCGAAAAATTCGGCGTGCGACTCTTTGAGGGGTATGGTGCGACCGAATGTTCACCGTTTATTTCCGTGAATACCTTTTTACATCAAAAGAAAGGATCCGTCGGCCGGTTATTGCCGCATATTGAATATCGTTTAAAGCCGGTTGAGGGTATTAAAGAGGGGAAGGAGTTGTGGATTAAAGGGCCCAATATTATGAAAGGTTATATGCGTTATGACAAGCCGTTGGTATTGGATCCGCCTGCAGACGGTTGGTATGATACGGGTGATATTGTTGACATTGATGCGGAAGGGTATATTTTTATTAAAGGACGATGCAAACGGTTTGCCAAAATCGGAGGTGAAATGGTATCACTTTTAGCCGTTGAGCAAGTCATTGATAAACGCTGGCCTGGGTTTGTTTTTGGGGCAGTTAGTATCCCCGACGCCCGTAAGGGGGAGCAAATTGTTTTGATTACAACATGTCCGGATGTGAATAGAGAGGAAATGGTTGTCGCTTTTAAAGCCGCCGGTGTGACCGAGTTAGGGCTCCCTTCAAAAGTGATTGTGACCAATACGCCGCCCTTGCTGGGAACGGGTAAATTTGATTATGTCCTGGCCAAAGAGCTGGCGCAAAAAGGTGTGGCGTGACACGTTGTTTTTATTGTATAAGAAAAGGAGAAAAGTATGGCAAAACAAAGAACTTTTTCAATTATTAAACCCGATGCAACCAATCGGAATTTAACCGGTGCAATTAATGCCAAAATTGAAGCTGCCGGCTTAAGGATTATTGCCCAAAAACGTATTAAAATTACGAAAGAACAGGCTGAAACGTTTTATGCCGTGCATGCGGGCAAGCCATTTTTTGATGGATTGGTTGCGTTTATGTGTTCGGCCCCTGTTGTTGTTCAAGTTTTGGAAGGAGAAGATGCTATTGCATCTTATCGGACTTTAATGGGAAAGACCGATCCGGCCGAAGCGGCGCCGGGGACGATTCGAGCCGAATTTGCTGTCAGCAAGGGGGAAAATTCCGTTCATGGTTCCGATTCGCCGGAAAATGCAGCCATTGAAATTGCACAATTTTTCAGTGGGAATGAAATTGTCGGATAGTTTCTTTTAAACTCTGTGTCATTATCGGATGCGCCCTCGGCTTTTAAAGCCGAGGGCGCCGGATCGTTTTTAAACGGAATAATTCGGTTGAAAAATATTTATTTTTTCCGTATACTTTACTTATAAAATAAAAAGGCTTTTTTTGATGTCCGCACATATTCCCGTTTTGTTGCAAGAAGTATTATCCATGTTAGAGGCTGCCCGCGGCGGTGTGTTTGTTGATGCAACTTTTGGGGCAGGGGGATACACCCGCGGGATTTTAAGTGCCGCTCCTTGTAATCGGGTTATTGCGTTTGACCGCGATCCGAATGCTGTCCCTGTGGCACAAGAGGTGGCGCATAAATGGCCGAATCGTTTTTCATTCATTCATGATTGTTTTGGTGAAATGGCGCGGTATGTGACCCAACCGGTTGACGGTATCGTTTTTGATTTAGGGGTTTCATCTATGCAGATTGATAAGCCCGAACGCGGTTTTTCCTTTCGCTTAAATGGACCGTTGGATATGCGTATGGGGCAAGCCGGTATTTCCGCGAAAGAAGTTGTTAATGAGTTTGATGAAACGCGTCTGGCCGATATTTTATATCGTTTCGGTGAAGAACGGGCAGCGTATCGTATTGCGCGCGCCCTTGTTCGGGCGCGACAGGAAAAACCGATTGTAACAACAGCGCAGTTAGCTGAAATCATTCATCATGTTATGCCACGACCGAAAGACGGTTCGGACAGTGCTATGCGATCGTTTCAGGCAATCCGTATTTTTGTAAATGATGAGTTGGGGGAATTGCAACGGGCGTTAGAGGCTTCCCCGTCTTTACTGAAACCCGGGGGACGGTTGGTTGTTGTATCATTTCATTCATTAGAAGATCGTCTGGTCAAATCATTTATGAACTTAAACGGTGGGTTAGCAGCCCGCCCGAATAAATATCTGCCCGAGACAACTTCGCAACCGGTTCTTTTTCAGGTATTGACAAAAAAACCAATTGTCCCTACACCGGCAGAAGTGACGCATAACCCAAGAGCGCACAGTGCAAAAATGCGAGTGGCGCAAAGAACAAAGAGTGCATTGCCATGAAGCGGCTTGTTTGGAATGTCTTTTTTATTTTGATTGCCGTTTTTTCCGGTGTGCGTGCTTTTATGGTCAAATATGACGTGATAGCCAAAGAAGATCAGCTGAAAGAAATTTATCGGCAAATTTTGGATGATAAGCGGGAAATCCATATGTTACAGGCAGAGTGGATGTATTTAAACGATCCACAGCGCTTAAAGCAATTGATTGCGGCACAAACGGTGTTTGCACCTGTTTTAAGAACACAAATCGTGTCTGTTGCTGACTTGCCGGATATACCGGCGCCGATTCCTGTATCTAAACCGGCATTTTTTACATCGGATAAAGAGGTATCGGAACATGTGGCCCCGTAGAAAGAAAGAGGTGTTTTATTATCCGGGTGTTGAGGTTTCTTTAAAGGTCAAAGATAAATACCGGTGCTTGGATCGTGTAACATTAAAAGCCGTTCAAACAGCGCGAAGCCGGATGCTCCTTTTGATGTGTGGTGTTGGTCTTTTTTTTGGTATTATTGGATTGCGATTGTTTCAATTAACAGTTTTGGACTATCGGGCACGACCGACACCGACATTGTCAACCGAAACGACGTTTGCCTTAAAACGACAGGATATTTTGGATCGGCACGGCACTTTATTGGCGACGGGATTGCCGACCATTGATATTTATATGGAGAAAGGGGAGGCGCGTTCTTCTGAAGAAATTGCACGTCAGTTGGTTAAAATTTTCCCTGATTTAAGTTTTAAATTTGTTATGAAACAGTTGTCTGATGCGTCCCGATTTCGTTATATTAAGCGAAATATTACACCCAAAGAGCGCAGTCGTCTGAATTGGTTGGGATATTATTTTTTAAAAGAATCATCAGGCGAAAAACGTGTTTATCCGCAAGGAAATTTATTTTCACATTTAATCGGTGCGGTTGATCCGGATAACAACGGTATTTCCGGATTAGAAAAGTCATTAGAACCCCTTTTATCCGAATCGCCCGTTTTTTTATCACTTGACTTGGCGGTTCAGGAAATGACGCGCTCTGTTTTGGAAAAAAGTATTCGGACATATCAAGCCGACGGTGCATTGGGCTTGGTTATGGATGTGCGTAACGGTGAAATATTAGCATCGGTTTCTTTACCGGATTTTAATCCGAATCTGCCACGGGAAGATGTAACGGACCCGAAATATTTTAACAAACCGGTTTCGGGGACGTACGAAATGGGTTCTGTTTTTAAATTATTTAACACAGCTATGGCGTTGGAATATGGGGATATTCGTCCGCAAAGCACATTTGATGCCTCGGAACCCTTGAAAATCGGGCAAAAAACAATCACAGATTTTCATGGTCAAGCCCGCATGTTGAGTGTTGCAGAAGTTTTGATGCATTCTTCAAACATTGCAACAGCCCAAATTGCTTTGCGCAGCGGTTATGAAAAACAAAAAGCATTTTTAGAAACGTTCCGTTTCAATGAAAGACTGTCCTTAAAATTACCCGAAAGAGCGGCTCCGTCGTTTCCGCGAGAAAAAAAGTGGGCAAACATCACATCGGCTAATGTTGGGTTCGGCTATGGGTTGTCCGTAACACCGATGCACGTGATTGCCGGTGTTGCGGCTCTTGTAAACGGAGGGATATATCATATGCCGACATTTATACGCGGCGGGAATGACGGGACGGTTGAATATCAAGTGTTGGCCGAAAAAAATTCCAATGTTTTGCGGCATATGATGTGGGCGGTTTTGAATTGGAATGCCAAAGAGGACAGTATTGAACACCAATATGCCGTTGGCGGAAAGACGGGATCGGCTAATTTATTGAAAGACGGTCGTTACATAGAAGGGGCTTTACGCACAACATTTGTTGCCGCGTTCCCGATGACAGCTCCGCAATATGCGGTGTTGGTTATGTTGGAAAATCCCAGAAAAATTAAAGAAACATTTATGATGAATGCTGCCGGATGGAATGCCAAACCGACCGGATTACAGCTTATTTCACAAATCGCACCGTATTTGGGGGTTGCCCCTGTCGGATCATGGTCACAACCGGCTTATATTGAACAGGCGATTGAGCGATCCAAAAATTATAAAAAGAAGAGGTAAAGCATGTTATTATCAAAATTAGCCACGTATTTAGGTCTTGCTGATCAGGTCAAAACGGATGTTGAAATAACCGGTCTTTCAAACGATTCGCGCCGGATAAAAGAGGGATATTTGTTTATTGCCGTTACCGGAGAAAAAAATGACGGAAAGGCTTTTATTGCCCAAGCCATTGCTGCGGGTGCCGTTGCGGTTTTAAGTGATTCGGATACAGATGTGTCTGTCCCGGTATTAAAAGTGGCAGATGTGCGGTTAACAGCAGCACGGTTAGCGGCTTTTTTCTATTCATCGGATCAAATGATGAAAGTGGCCGTTACGGGAACAAACGGAAAAACATCTACCGTTTTTTATGTGCAACAAATCATGAATGCCGCTGGTATTTTATCAGCCAGTTTGGGAACGGTCGGTGTGGCCTCTCCCGTTTTTCGGCAAGACGGCAGTATGACGACACCGGACAGCATTCAGTTAAATCAAACTTTGCAGACTTTAAGTGAAAAAGGGGTTCGGGTAACGGCATTGGAAGCATCATCTCACGGATTGGATCAAGGCCGGTTGGAAGGATTGTGTTTTCAGGCGGCCGCTTTTACGAATTTGACACTGGATCACTTGGATTATCACAAAACCATGGAACAGTATTTTGAGGCCAAGAAAAAACTGTTTTCAACTTATTTGAAAAAAGACGGAACCGCGGTTTTGAATGCGGATATTCCCGAATATGCGGCATTAAAAGAAATTTGTGACAAACAAGGTATCCGCATTTTGTCTTACGGGATAAAGGGGGCTGATTTAACAATTATATCACAGAAACTTGTTCCGACGGGACAAGATGTCGTTTTACGATTGTTGGGAACAACATATGCGATTCATTTGAATATTTTGGGGGATTTTCAACTGATGAATTTTTTGGCAGCCGTCGGATTATGTCTGGGGGCGGGCTTAACGATTGATCGGATTATGGAAATTGCTCCGACACTTCAAGCACCGACGGGACGCATGGAAGCGGTTTGCCGACTTGAAAACGGGGCCCAAATTTTTGTTGATTATGCGCACACACCGGATGCATTGTCCCGTGTTTTAACTTCTTTAAAAGCACATGTTGCCGGCCGATTGATTTGTTTGTTCGGATGTGGCGGAAACAGAGATACATCAAAGCGACCTCAAATGGGACAAATTGCCGAACAAACGGCAGATGTTGTCTATATTACCGATGATAATCCCCGATTTGAAGATCCGGCGGCTATTCGTGCCCAAATTGCGGCAGCCTGCCCGAAAGGAATTGTAATAGATAACCGATCTCGTGCTGTTTTTGAAGCGGTCAGTTCTTTAAAAGAAAACGATGTGTTGGTTTTGGCAGGAAAAGGGCATGAATCCGGTCAAACGATTCAAGGAGTTTCTTTCGCTTATAACGATGCGGTGGAAGCTAAACTGGCTGCTTTAAGTCAGGACAAGCTGCCCTTGTGGTCTGCTGGGGAGCTGTCTTTAGCCTTATCGGTGCCTGTCGCATCGGAAATCGCCGTGTTCGGTATTTCACGCGATACCCGAACACTGTGTATCGGTGATTTGTTTGTTGCGTTAAAAGGGGAGCAAACAGACGGACATCGTTTTGTTTATGAGGCAGTTCATCGCGGAGCGGCTGCGTGTTTGGTGGATCATGTGGTTGAAGCGGTTCCCTTGAATAAACAAATTGTTGTGCCTGACACGATGGCGGCATTAGATGCTTTGGCGCGCTATGCCCGTATGCGCAGTGATGCTGTTTTTATTGGGATAACGGGCAGTTCCGGCAAAACAACGACAAAAGAAATGTTAAAAGCCTGTTTATCCCGGCAAGGTTTAACACATGCGACTGAAGGAAATTATAATAATCAGTTGGGTGTTCCCCTAACGTTGGTGCAAATGCCACGAGAAACACAATTTGCCATTATTGAAATGGGGATGAACCATTTTGGTGAGTTGATGTATTTATCGGATTTAGTGCGTCCCCAAGTATCAGTCATTACGACCGTTGGGGCTGCACACCGGGCTTATTTTAAAAGCGATGCCGATATCGCAACAGCCAAATCGGAAATTTTTGAGTTTCAAGATATGGATGGAACCGCTTTGTTAAATAAAGAAAATCCCTTTTTTGATCAAGTAGCAGCGGCGGCACATCAGCATGGCATCAAGCATGTTATTTCTTTCGGGGAAAGAGGAGATATTTTTGCCGTTTGTGAGCGAATCCGTGGCGATAAAACTTTTGTAGAAGCGTGTGTCCGCGGGCAAAATGTGACATATAACCTGAATTATTTGGGACATCACTTTGTGTTGGATTCATTAGCCGTATTGGGGGCAGTGGAAGCGGCCGGTGCCAGTGTTCCGGCGGCCGCATCGGTTTTGGAAACGGTTTTTCCGATGTCAGGGCGGGGTGCCAAAGAAATCATTACCTTGCCTGATGGAGAAGAAGTGGTTTTGATTGATGACGCTTATAATGCGAATCCGGCCTCTATGAAAGCGTCGTTAAAAACATTGGGGCTGATGCCTTGTGCGGGTCGGCGTATTGCCGTTTTGGGGGATATGTTGGAATTGGGTGAAACGGCTCTTGACATCCATCTTGATTTAAGGCAAACTCTCCTCACGCAACAAATAGATCAGGTTTTTGTGACCGGAGAGCTGATGGGTGCGTTATTCAAAACACTTCCGACGGCACTTCAAGGAGCAGCGGTTTCATCGGCCGGTGATTTAATCCCGATATTGAAACGCGAATTGCGTCCGAACGATGTTGTTTTGGTCAAGGCATCGCATGGTTCCGGTTTAACTGCCGTTGTTCAGGGACTTAAAGGAGTTTAATCAGTATGTTTTATTTTTTGTCTTTTTTATCAGACGAATTTTCCTGGCTGAATATTTTTCGTTATATCACGTTCCGAACGGGAGGTGCTTTGTTGACGGCATTTGCCATCGGACTGATTGCAGGACCACGGTTTATCGCGTGGCTTAAATCAAAACAGGCCAATGGTCAACCAATCCGTTCCAATGGACCGGCAACGCATTTGGTCAAACAAGGAACACCGACAATGGGTGGGTTGTTGATTTTGATTGCCATACTGATTGCAACACTGTTGTGGGCCAATTTGTTAAACCCGTATGTATGGGTGCTTTTATTCGTATTATTGGGATTCGGCCTGGCCGGGTTTTTGGATGATTATTTGAAATTGACGGAAAATAATTCCAAAGGTGTTTCGGGATGGCAAAAAATCGGATTGCAGGCAGCGGTCAGCATTATTGCCTGTGTATGGATGATTTCTTTGGAAAACGGATCTATGGGAACAACCCTGACGTTACCGTTTTTTAAAAATATTTTTTTGGATTTAAGTTATTTTTACATCCCGTTTGTTCTGGTGGTTTTTATCGGGACCTCAAATGCGGTCAATCTGACGGACGGATTAGACGGATTGGTCAGTATTCCGGTTATTATGACGACTTTTGTGTTTATGGTAATTGCCTATTTGGTCGGGCGAATTGATTATGCGACTTATTTACATGTTTATTATGTGGCCGGTGCTGGGGAAATGGTTGTCTTCTGCGGTGCTTTGATCGGAGGTGTTTTGGGATTTTTATGGTTTAACACACATCCGGCTCGTGTCTTTATGGGGGATACGGGCTCTTTGGCACTGGGGGGTGTTTTGGGTGCACTGGCCGTTGCAACGAAACATGAGTTATTATTATTGATTGCCGGGGGTATTTTTGTTTTAGAGGCCTTATCGGATATTATTCAGGTTGGTTCTTATAAACTGCGGGGCAAGCGTGTTTTTTTAATGGCACCGCTGCATCATCACTTTGAAAAAAAAGGGTGGTCGGAAACAACGGTTGTCATCCGGTTTTGGATTGTATCTATTTTGATGGCGTTGGTGGCTTTAGCTACTTTAAAAATCAGGTAATATAAATGAGCGTAACAAAAATACGAACATTTTTTGAGGTACATTATCGCTCTTTGGATAAAGGGCTGTTGCGCGGTATGTTTGTTTTGATGTTGTTTGGGGTTTTTTTGACATTTGCCGCCTCTCCCGGAGCTGCCGAACGGACAGGGACCGAATCGTTCCATTTTATAAAAAAACAACTGATTTTTTTCCCGCCGATGATTTTGGTTCTGTTTTTTATGACGTTTCTTCCGTTAAAATGGATTCGGATTGTTTGTTTTGGGCTTTTATTTGCCTCTTTGATTGCCATGGTTTATGTCTTGTTTTTCGGGGTTGAAATCAAAGGCGCGCGTCGGTGGATCAATCTGGGTGGTTTGGGAGTGCAGCCTTCTGAATTTGTCAAACCGACATTCGCCGTTATTTGTGCATGGTTTTTGGCATCCGGTCGGCTGATTCGTCGTTTTCACGGATATATCGCATCTTTTGTTTTGTGGGCATTGATCAGTGTGTTGTTGTATTGTCAGCCGGATAACGGGATGTTATTTACGGTGACGGCGATTTTTTGTGTTGAATTATTTGTAGCGGGAATTCCGATAAAATTGGTTGGTATTTTAATAGCGGCATTAGCGGGATTGGTCTGTTTCGTGTATCGTTTTCAAAGTCATGTTCAAATGCGCATTGACAGTTTTTTCAATTCGTTATTCGGATCAGGGGCCGATACGGCTTATCAGGTGCGTAAGTCTATGGAAACATTGCATAATGCCGGATGGCTTGGCAAAGGCCCGGGAGAAGGCATTGTCAAGTATGAATTACCCGATGCGCATACGGATTTTATTATAGCCGTTGCAGCGGAAGAATTTGGTTTTTTTCTGACCATGTTGTTGGTTGGTGTTTTTTGTTTTGTTATTTTGCGCGGTTTTGTTTTAATCCGACGTGAAAATAATTATTTTTGTCAAATTGCGGTTGCTGGTTTGTTGACACAAATCGCATTTCAGGCTATTGTAAACATGGGATCAACGTTAAATTTGTTGCCGACCAAAGGTATGACATTGCCGTTTATTTCTTATGGTGGTTCATCATTGGTCTCTGTCGGATTGGCGTTTGGCATTATTTTGAGATTGACACGGTATCACACATTAAGCAGAGGTCTTGAATGACACAGAAAACAAAAACAGTAAAACATCATCCGTTGGTTGTTGTAACAACCGGTGGCAGCGGCGGGCATATTTTTCCGGCTCAGGCCGTTGCGGATGCTTTGTTGAAAAAAGGATATAGGGTTGTATTCGTTACGGATAAACGGGGGCAGGCGTTCCCCGGTCTTGATTCGGTAAAGACATATCGGTTGATGGCCGATAAGGTAATGGGGCGGTCGTTTTTTCATAAAATGGCGGCAGCATTTAAGTTGTATTGTGGCGCTGTTCAAGCTTTGTTTTTATTGAAACGGTTAAAACCGATGTTGGTTGTAGGGGTTGGCGGTTATGCATCTTTGCCGACGGTTTTAGCGGCGCAGTTGTGGCGGATCCCTGTCGTGTTGCATGAACAAAATGCCGTATTGGGACGGGCAAATCGGGTTTTAGCCCCCCATGCTAAGGTTATCGCAACGTCTTTTGATCCGACTATGCGTATTCCTGCAGGCGTGCCCGCTGTTTGGGTGGGAATGCCTGTCCGACCAATGGTTCTTGCGCATCAAAAAACACCTTATGTGCCGGCAAAGGATGTGTTCCATTTGCTTATTTTCGGAGGCAGTCAAGGAGCACGTTTTTTCAGTGTTGAGTTACCGAAAGCATTTTTATTGTTACCGGAAGAAATAAAAAAACGATTAAAGGTTACACAACAGGTTCGCCCTGAAAATTTAAAGGAAGCTCAGCAGTTTTATCAAACAGCCGGTATCGGATCATATACGCTTGATTCATTTTTTACCGATATGCCCGCGTTGATGGCATCGGCACATTTGGTTATTGGTCGCGGAGGTGCGTCAACGTTAAGCGAATTGATGGTTATCGGGCGACCGGGAATTATTGTTCCCCTGCCGACGTCGGCAGATAATCATCAGACGGAAAATGCCCGTCGGTTTTGTGATGCGGGGGCCGGTTGGTTGGTGGCCGAATCATCTTTTGAACCCGAGTCATTTGCACGGCGATTGGCCGCGTTGATGTCAGATAATGAATTATTAATGCAAGCAGCTGTCCATGCAGCCGATTTGGCCAAGCCGGCAGCAGCGGCGCACATGGCAGATTTATGCCAAGACATAATAAAGGAATAGAAAATGAAACATTGTATTCCCCTTAAAAACGTCCATTTTATCGGTATCGGCGGTATAGGGATGAGTGCCATTGCCGAGATGTTGACCGAATTGGGTATTCGGACGCAAGGTTCCGATGCCAAAGAAAGCGCGAATACAACCCGGATTCGTGAACAGGGGATCCGTGTTTTTATTGGTCATGACGCCGCCCATTTAAAAGGTGTAGACGCTGTCGTGGTTTCCAGTGCGATTAAGCCGAATAACGTTGAACTTGTTGAGGCACGTCGGTTGGGAATACCCGTTGCACATCGTTCCGAAATGTTAGCAGAAATTTTGAAGTATAAGCAAAGTATTTGTGTTTCGGGAACACACGGGAAAACGACAACTTCTTCTTTAATTGCCAGCATTTTGATGCAAGGGCGGCTGCGTCCCAGTTTTATTATCGGCGGTATTTTAAATTCACAGGCATCAAATGCGCGATTGGGTAAAGGAAACTATGTTGTGGTTGAATCCGATGAATCTGACGGTTCATTTTTACGGTTGCCGACGACGGTTAGTGTGGTTACAAATATTGATCCCGAACATATGGATTTTTATAAAACGTTTGATCAGGTGAAAAATGCCTATCGTTTGTTTATTGAAAAAACCGCTTTTTACGGGTTCAGTGTATTATGCACAGATCATCCGGTCGTGCGGGATATTGCCGCACAAATTCATGGGCGAAAACTTATTACATACGGTTTTGATAAAAAGGCGGATGTGCATCCCGATCATGTACGCATTATGCCGGGGCATTTAATGTTTGACGTTTTTATTCGTCAGGAAACCGGTAAATTTAAAAAAATAAAAGATGTTAAGTTACCGATGTTCGGCCGACATAATATTTTAAATGCGTTGGCAGCAATTGCCGTCGGGAATCGGTTGGGTGTTCGACCAGAAGCAATTAAAAAAGCTTTGTCCCGGTTTAAGGGGATTCAACGTCGCCTGACATTGCGTGGTGATGTTGAGGGCGTGCGTATTTTTGATGATTACGGACATCATCCGGTGGAAATATCTGCCAGTATTGCTGCCCTGCGTGAGGCAACGGATAAACGGTTGGTTGCGGTATTTCAACCTCATCGTTACAGCCGGCTTAAAGATTTATGGGACGATTTTTTAACCTGTTTCCATCAAGCGGACTATGTGCTTGTTTGCGATGTATATGGGGCGGGGGAGGAGCCTATTACGGGTATTGACCGGACGCATTTTGTTCGGGCTTTGGAACAAAAAGGTGTTCGGGCGGCCGAACTTAAGTCATTTGACCGATTACCGGATGAGATACGGACTTTGACCAAGGCCGGTGATGTTGTTTTGTGCTTGGGAGCCGGTACGATTTCGGCACAGTCTGTTGAATTGGTGCGGCGTTTAAAAGGGAAGAAAAAATAAATGGTTTGGCAGACAATCAAAAATATTTTTTCACGGAACAAGTTGGCAGATCATATGCCGCCTGTGCGAGGAAAGTTGACGGCGTTTGAGCCACTGCATAAAAAAAACTGGTTTGGTGTCGGTGGTCCGGCCGAGGTTTTTTTTGAACCCGCTGACAGTGATGATTTATCCTTTTTTTTAAAACGGTTACCGGATTTGCCCATTACGATTTTGGGGGCGGGCAGTAACGTGTTAATTCGGGACGGCGGTATTCCGGGTGTTACAATCCATTTAACAAAAAATTTTGCACCGTTACGGGTTGAACGTAATCTGATAACGGTTGGGGCAGGTATTTTTGTCAGTGAATTAGCCCGTGTTGCTGAAAAAAACGGTCTGTCAGGATTTGAATTTTTAAGTGGTATTCCGGGATCTGTGGGGGGCGCCGTACGCATGAATGCGGGTGCTTATGGACGCAGTATATCGGATTGTCTTGTCTCTTTAAAAATTATGACGCCTGACGGATTAATTCAAACTTTGGATACGGCGGATACGCGTATTTTTGATTACCGGTTTTGTTCGTTACCGGCGGCATGGATCGTGTTGGAAGCCGTTTTTAAAGGAACGCCGGCCGCTTCGTCCGATATTGCCAAAAAAATGGCAGAATATAAGGTTCAAAGAGATAAAGCACAACCTAAAGGTGTTAAAACAGCCGGTTCATTTTTTAAGAATCCGGCAGGATTACAGGTTTGGAAGCTGATTGATGCGGTCGGTATGCGCGGGGCGCGTGTGGGCGGAGCCAGTGTTTCCTTAAAACATGCTAATTTTCTGATCAATGATAAAGGAGCATCGGCAGCGGATATTGAGGCATTGGGCAATGAGATTGCTCGCCGGGTTCTGGATAAGACAGGTGTGCGATTGGAATGGGAAGTTAAACGATTGGGAGTTAAACAATGAAAACGGTTGTTGTCTTAAAGGGAGGAATGTCCGACGAACGCACGATTTCACTGCAAACAGGAGAGGGTGTGGCACGTGCATTAATACAAGCGGGATATCGGGTTTTTTCATATGATGTAACACCGGATATACCGGCCCTTGTTCGGTTTTTAAATGAAACAAAACCCGATGCTGTTTTTAATGCTTTACATGGTCGCTATGGTGAGGACGGTTGTATTCAAGGGATGTTGGAAATGATGCGGTTGCCTTATACGCATTCAGGGGTTTTAGCCTCTGCTTTGGCTATGGATAAAGAACGTGCCAAACAAATGGTTTCCACGTTGGGGATTGCGGTTCCCAAAACAAAACGTGTCACACGGCAAGATATTTGCGACGGGTTTGAATTTTCTTTTCCCTATGTTGTTAAACCGAATGATTCGGGTTCATCCGTCGGTGTTTTTTTAGTTTTTAACGAAGCGGATCGGGCACGTATGTTGGATGTATTATCCGATAATGTCCTGTATTTGATGGAAGATTATATTCCCGGGCGCGAGTTGTCGGTTGCCGTGACGGATGCGGGGGCGCTTGGGATTGTAGAAATTATTCCTAAAGACGGTTTTTATGATTTTTCACATAAATATACTGCCGGAACGGCTCTTCACGTGGTGCCGGCGCCGATTCCCGAGCAGGATAGTCAAACGCTTATGACGGCAGCTTATCAGATTCATCGGTTGTTTGGGTGCAAGGATGTATCCCGTTCGGATTTCAGGTATGATGACATAACGGATCCCGAACATCCCCGCTTTGTTTTTTTGGAGTTAAATACAAATCCCGGCATGACAGAACTTTCTTTGGTGCCGGATGTTGCTAAATTTAGGGGAATATCGTATACTGACCTTGTTTGTCAATTGATAGAGAATGCCCGATGCGAAAAATAAAAAAACGTCCCGTTAAAAAGGCCAGTGCGATTAAGCGTTGGTTTGCGGTTCTGCTTGTTTTAAGTGCGGGCAGTGCAGTGGTTTGGATGACGCCGGCCGCTAGAGAGGCAATTTTGTCTTTAAAAGCCGACATGGAACATGTTACGGCATTAAATGAATTTAAATTGGCTCAGGTCACGGTTGACGGCCATGCACGCACGCCGTTAGCGGCCGTGAACGAACGGTTGAATTTATCGCAGGGAATGAATATTTTTGATGTGGATTTATCCCTGATTCGGGAAGAACTGCTTTCATTGCCGTGGATTGCCGAGGCGATTGTTGAGCGCCGCTTGCCGGATACAATTTATATTCGGGTGCGTGAAAAAACACCGATTGCCTTGTGGCAAAATAAGCGGCGGTATCAACCGTTGGATGAAACCGGTCATCCAATTGCTGATGAAACGATGGTTTTTAATCAATTGATGCTTGTTGTCGGTGTGGATGCTCCCAGCCAAACACCTGGTTTGATACAAGCCCTTGAAAAATATCCGGTTATTTACGATAAAGTTCGCTCGGCCGTCAGGGTTGGCAACCGTCGTTGGAATTTAATTTTAAACGACCCCGAGGACGGTCTGGTTGTTTATTTGCCGGATACAGATATTGAAGCGGCGTTGGAACGGCTTGAACGATTAAATGAAGAAGAAAACCTGTTAGAAAAAGATTTAAAAATTATTGACTTAAGGTTGAAAGACCGACTGATTATCCGAACCAACGCACAAGAATTGGCCAACCGTGCCCGGCAAAAAGGGGAAAAATGATGCGTCGTCCGTCAAAATTAAAATCGTGTGTGGCTCTATTGGATATCGGAACATCAAAGGTATGTTGTCTGGTTGTGCGGTTTGATTCAAATGAAACCCCTGAAATTATCGGAACGGGTTTTGCGCCGTCCGATGGGATTAAAGCCGGTGCAGTAACTCATTTAGATAAAGCAACGGCATGTGTTGCGGATGTGTTAAGTCAGGCGGAAAATCAAGCCGATCGGCGTATTGATAAAGTAATTGTGAATATTTCTTCAACCCAGTTGAAATCGCAGCATGTGTATCAGGAAACGGATATTCCCGACAATCGCCAAATAACAGCCGCTGACGTGAAACGGTTGGTTGATAGTGTGATTGAATCTGTAGCCTTAGGTGATGTGGAAATTATTCACGCATTTCCTTTGGGTTATACTGTTGATAAAGAGCAAGGGATTCAGGATCCGCGTGGGTTATATGGCCGAAAGTTAGGAGTATATATGCACCTGGTTACTTTGCCGGAAAGTCAATCGCGTAATTTGGTTGCCGTTTTGGATCGGTGCCATGTGCAAATTGATATGAAAGTTGCAACGCCGTATGCAGCTGCATTAGCAGTTTTATCGGATGAAGAAAAGGAAGTTGGTGCCACCGTGATGGATATGGGCGCCGGAACGACATCGTTGGCATTGTTTTTAGGGGGAGGATTGGTTCATTTGGGACTTATTCCGAATGGCGGTAATGCCATCACGCGGGATATTGCCCAGGGGCTCAGTACATCTTTATCCGGTGCCGAACATTTAAAAACATTAAACGGTGCGGCGTTTGTTTCTCCACGGGACGAATTAGACAGGTTATTTGTGCCCGGATTAGGTGATGACGAGGGGAGCTTGCAAATCCCGCGTTCTTATCTGATTTCAATCATTGTGCCACGATTAGAAGAAATTTTAGAGCGGTGTGCCCGTTTTTTAGAAACAGATTCGCGTTTTTTAGCAGCAACACGCCGAATCGTTTTGTCCGGTGGTGGAAGCGAGTTGGAAAGTGTCAAAGAAAAAGTAAGCAAAGACTTGAATGCTTTTGTGCGCTTAGGTAAGTGTCCTCCTGTCAAAGGAATGCCCTCTCAATTCGGGGCACATACATTTTCCACTTGCATTGGACTGTTAAAATATGCGATGATAAAGCATAAAAATATGCCGGGTGACAGCATGGGGCGCGAGCCGGCACGAAAAGGGTTGATTGGAAAGGTAATAAAATGGTTGGTTCAGAACTTTTAACACAGGCTCCCGCCGGGTTGGAAATTGGTTTGGCGACACCGCCGCCGGAAGTGTTGCTGACACCGAATATCGGCGTCATTGGTGTCGGCGGTGCCGGTGGAAATGCCGTGAATAATATGGTTTCATCAGGATTGGACGGCGTATCGTTTTTTGTTGCCAACACGGATGCACAGGCCTTATCACGTTCATTGGTTGTTGATCGGATTCAGTTGGGCGTTGCTTTAACACAAGGGTTAGGGGCCGGCGCAAATCCCGAAATCGGACGGGCGGCGGCCGAGGAAGCTGTTGATAAAATCAAGGAATATTTAAAAGGGTTACACTTGTTGTTTGTAACAGCCGGCATGGGAGGCGGTACCGGTACCGGTGCGGCACCGGTTGTGGCGCGATTGGCCAAAGAAATGGGAATTTTAACGGTCGGAGTTGTTTCAAAACCGTTTAAATTTGAAGGGAACAAGCGTATGCGGACGGCTGAAAACGGTATTGAAGAATTGCAAAAATACGTTGATACGCTGATTGTAATCCCTAACCAAAATTTATTCCGTGTCGCAGGAAGCTCTACGACGTTTTCTGAAGCATTTAAAATTGCCGATGACGTATTATGTCAAGGGGTGCGAAGCATTACGGATTTGGTTATGAATCCGGGCATTATCAATTTAGATTTCGCCGATGTGCGAACGGTATTGTCGGCTATGGGGCGGGCCATGATGGGCACCGGTGAAGCAACAGGTGAAAATCGGGCGGAAATCGCGGCCGAAAAAGCAATTTCCAATCCTTTGTTGGATGATTCGTCTGTCAAAGGAGCCAAAAGTATCTTGATCAATATTTCCGGCGGGGCAGATTTAACATTAAATGAAATTGATTCGGCAACCGAACGTATTGTCAGTGAACTGGATCCGGATGCGAATGTTATTTTTGGAACATCCGCGCATGAAGAATTGGAAGGGATTATTCGTATTTCATTGGTTGCAACAGGTATTGAACGTTCATCGCAAGAAACACAGGCCTGTGTATCGCGGCCGGTATTGCCGACAGCGACTCCCGTTGTTAGAGAGGTAACACCTGTTCAGGAAAACAAACATTTATCCGATCCGGCACCGGTACCTGATTTTACACAGCCGGATTTGATTTCTTCTTTACCGCAACTGTCGGATAAGGTGTCGGATACATTTTCACCGGTTGAATCCGTTACTATGTCCAAAAAAGCGGAGGTTAATGTTGATGTATTGCAAGAACCTGTCATTGATCAACCGCCGTTGTTTGAGGAAGAACAGCCCGACTTGCCGCCGGTCAGAATGGTGCCGCAATCACCCGAGATTCAGAAACCGATTGATGTTGATGTGAAAAAATCGGATGCCAATGTGAAAACAGTGCGAGGATCGTTATTTGATTTGGTGCCCGGATTGATGGGAAAACCGCGGCATAAACCGGAAAAAGAAGTCCCTCCTAAATCATTAGGTGATTTTGAAACGGTTGATTTGCCTGCTTTTTTAAGACGTAAGTAAGATGATTCGGCCGGATATATATCCCCGGGTATTGGCACACCGATTGATTTTTGGTGTTGTAGCACAAAATCAAACAACCGATCGGTTATTTGAAACACCGGTGATGATGTCTTTGGCATTGCCGGACAGGCAGTTTGTCCGATTATTGGTTTTAACCGTTTTACGGCATTATCTGCGTCTTGAAGCAGGTGTGACTTTTTTTTTGAAAAGGCCCTTGCCGGCCAAACGCAAAGATGTTTTGCTGGCATTGATGATTGGTTTAGCAGAACTTTACTATTTAAAAACGCCACCGCATGCAGCTGTGGATACAACGGTTGAGTTAGTTAAGGCCTTAAAACAGCAGCCCTTTGTTGCTTTAACTAATGCCGTTTTGCGCACCTGTGTTCGGCAAAAAGACAGATTGCCTGATTTATTGGCTGTTGCACCGGCGATTCCCGATTGGCTGGCACACAGTTGGATACAAGCATACGGAGAAACTGAAACGGATAAGATTATTCGGGCCATGGGTGTTGAACCGCCATTAGACATAACTGTTCCCGAAAATGCAGAAATGTGGGCAGAAAAGTTGGGTGGGTCTGTCTTTTTCCCACATACGGTGCGGTTACCGTCAGGAGGACTTGTTCGCGACAAAGCCGGATATCAAGAGGGGGCTTGGTGGGTGCAAAATGCGGCCGCTGCCGTGCCGGTGTGTTTGTTTACGGCCTTAAAAGGTCTTTGCGTGGCTGATTTATGTGCCGCTCCCGGCGGAAAAACGGCCCAATTGGCTGCGGCAGGAGCGTTTGTAGATGCCTTTGATATTTCAAAAAAGCGGCTAAATCGCTTGATGGAAAATATGAAACGGTTAAAACTTGAATCACGCGTTAAAACAATTTGTGCCGATGTAGCGGTCAAACCGGATGGGGGGGCTATATATGATGCGGTTTTATTAGATGCGCCTTGTTCCGCAACCGGCACATTGGCACGGCACCCGGATTTGATTTTTCATCGGGGACCGGATGATGTGCGTCGGTTGGCTGAATTGCAAAAGACGTTATTAGATAAGGCGGCCGGTATGACGCGTTTGGGCGGTGAATTGGTTTACAGTGTGTGTTCTTTACAACCGGAAGAAGGCGAAGAGCAAATACATGCTTTTTTAGACCGTTTCCCGATGTTTCGGGTAATTATACCGACACCCGATTTTTTAAAACCGTATCATACGCCGGAACACTTTATCCGTTTAACACCGGCACAGGGAACAGACGGTTTTTTTGCGGCTTTGTTACAGCGGGAAAGTTGATTTTTTAATCGGCGTTTTCCAAACGCGTCATCGCCAAAAATTTATCATGCCGATGACGGACCAAGGTATCCGAATCGTCTTTTTGTAAAGCAGTTAGGTGACGTGTCAATGCTTCTTTAACAGCATCCATGGCTTTTTCCGGTTGACGGTGAGCGCCTCCCAACGGTTCGGCAATCACCTCATCAATGACGCCGAATTTTTTTAAATCTTGCGCTGTTAGTTTTAAAATTTCGGCTGCTTTCGGGGCATTTTTAAAATCTTTCCAAAGAATAGAAGCACATCCTTCGGGAGAGATAACCGAATAAATAGAATTTTCAAGCATTAAAATCCGGTTTCCCGCTGCTAATGCGATGGCGCCGCCTGATCCGCCCTCTCCGATGATACAGGCAATTAAAGGCACCTTTAAATCCAAACAACATTCCGTTGATGCGGCAATCGCTTGGCCTTGACCGCGTTCTTCCCCTTCCATTCCCGGAAAGGCACCGGCCGTGTCAACCAATGTGATAACCGGAATTTGAAATTGTTCGGCCAATTTCATCAAACGAATCGCTTTACGGTATCCTTCGGGTTTGGCCATGCCGAAGTTATGAATCAGGCGCGATTCGGTATCATGTCCTTTTTCATGACCGATGACCATAACCGTTTGTGAATTAAGTTTTGCAAATCCGCCGATAATGGCTTTGTCATCGGCAAAGGCTCTGTCGCCGGACAGGGGGCAGAAATCCGTAAAAATGTGATTCAGATAATCGGATGTTTTCGGGCGGGCTTCATGGCGAGCAACCTGAGATTTTTGCCAAGGGGTTAAGTTTTTATACACGGATACCAGTGTTTTTTCCAGCTTTTTATGCAAACGCTCCAACTCGTCGGCAACGTTTACACCATCAGCCGATCCCAAATGTTTAATTTCTTCAATGCGGGCATCAACGTCCATTAACGGTTGTTCAAAGTCCAGATATTGCATTTTTTTGTCCTTTTCAAATTGATTTTTTGAATTATACAAAGTATAATCCGAAAAGTCCAGTGTTTTGGATGGTTTGTCATAAAAAGGAAATAAAAGATGTCGCAGTTTGTGTTCGTGGCAACAGGTATTTTAGCGTGTTCAATGTGGATCGGATGTGTTGTATTCATTCTTTTTTCATGGAAAACAACGGTGCGTCAAAACCGGTTGTTTGCCTGTATTTTGGCGCGTCTTGATAAAATGGAAGCATATCTTTCAGAGGTGGCCACGCAAAAAAATGTTCAAGAAACATCTTTGGCCATTGCCAAAGATGAACCATTGTCAAAATACCGGGATGTGACATTGCCGGATGATATTGACATCAGTTTTGTGGAAAAAGCACCATGATCTTTTTTTTGCGGGTGATCATTTTCGCACTTGCTTTATGGGGATTGAATGTGACGGCGGGAACAGCACCGCAAGGGTCAAGTGCCTTATCCATGTATGGTGTTCCTAAATATGAGGATGATTTTTTTGCATTTGAGTATGTTAATCCGAATGCTCCGAAAGGAGGTGTTTTAAAACAGGCGGCCTTTGGTTCTTTTGATACATTTAATCCGTTTGTTATTGGTGGAATTGCCCCGGGCGGTGTGGCATTGATGCATGATACGTTGATGAAGCAAAGCGATGATGAAGCGTTTTCACTGTATGGCCTGATTGCCGATCGGGTGCAATTAAATTCTGAGGCACATACTGTTTCTTTTCATATCAATCCGAATGCTCGTTTTTCTGACGGATCAAAAATCACACCGCAGGATGTTGTTTTTTCCTTTAACATTTTAAAAGAAAAAGGATTGCCCGTTTTTCGGTATTATTATGGGGATGTCCGCCGGGTTACCGTTCAAGGAGAATGGGTTGTTTTTTATTTGAATCCATCGGCCCCGAATCGGGAGTTACCATTGATTTTGGGGGAATTACCCGTTTTATCCGAGGCCTATTGGTCAACGCGTGATTTTGATAAAACATCTTTAGATATTCCTGTCAGCAGCGGTCCTTATACGGTTGAATCATTTGAACCCGGTCGGTTTATCGTGTATGTTCGTCGCACGGATTATTGGGCGCATGACTTAAATGTTAACCGCGGCTATTACAATTTTGACAAAATTCGGTATGATTATTATCGGGATGCGGCCGTCGCATTGGAAGCTTTTAAAGCCGGACTGATTGATTTACGCCTTGAAACAGAGGCAAAAAAATGGATTTTATTTCGGGAATTTCCGGCCGTATCCGACGGCCGGATTCAAATGCGGACCTTTGCACATCATCTGCCCAGCGGGATGCAGGGGTTTGTTTTTAATTTACGCCGACCGGTATTTCGGGATGTGCGGGTGCGTCAGGCCCTTAGTTATGTGTTTGATTTTGAATGGACAAACAAAAATCTGTTTTACGGGCTTTATCAACGAACAAACAGCTATTTTGACAATTCATCTTTAAAAGCACCGCCTTTGCCGGATGCCGCCGAACAAGCGCTGTTGGCGCCATATCGGGATATGCTGCCGGCAAAGATGTGGACACAGCCGTTTGTTGCCAACCCGTATGAAGGTCAGCCACTGCGAATTCGCTTAAAAGCCGCGTTAGATTTATTGGATGAAGCCGGATGGCATGTTAAAAACGGACGTCTTGAAAATGCGCAAGGGGAAGCGTTGCGGTTTGAAATTTTATTAGATGCTGCTTCTGTCGGTAGTTGGGAACGTGTGACATTGCCTTATGTCGGTTTATTAAGGCAGTTGGGGGTTGATGTATCGTTGCGGGTGGTTGATTTAATTCATTATAAAAATCGGTTGGATCAATTTGATTATGATATGATTGTTGCCGTGTGGGGGCAATCTTTGTCTCCCGGAAACGAACAGCGTTATTTTTGGGGCAGTGCAGCCGCCCAAACACCCGGATCGTTAAATTATGCAGGTATTGCTGATCCGGTGGTTGATGCTTTGATTGAACACGTGATCGGGGCACGAGACCAAGCAGCGTTGGAAACAGCGGTGCATGCTTTGGATCGGGTCTTGTTGGCATCTCATTTGGTAGTGCCGCACTGGTTTTCCCCTGTTCAACGGTATATTTTTTGGAATAAGTTCGGTTTCCCCGAAAACGTGCCTTTAAAGGGGACAAATCCCCTTTATTGGTGGTTTTTGCCCGAAAAGCAAACTTGAGGCGGAAAGATAAAACAAAAGCTTGATATCTGATTAAAAATCGGATATACATAAAAATATTGTAATAATTAAAGGATCATATCTTATGAAATACAAGGCCTATTTTCTTTGTCTTTCTTTGTTGGCGGGGACACAGTCGGCAATGGCGCAGACAGCTTTTTGGAGTTTTGATGAAAACCAGCAGGAAGCTATTATTCCCTCACAATGTGACGGTCAGTTTGATGAAGCACGCGGGGGCGTTTTTTTACCGACACCCGAAGAAATGTTTGATCAGGGTGAAGCGTTTTTAATGGAACGCGGAGCCAATCGCGGTAATGCGGGGTATTGTTTTATTGCGGCCGCATTGCTTGGAAATGTGAATGCCCAATTCCGATTGGCACAGTTGTATAATAAAGGGATTGTTTTGCCTCAGGATGATTTAAGTGCTTATAAATGGGCTTTTATCGCGTCATTAAACGGACATAAAGATGCCGAGCGATTGGCCTTGATGCTTGAATCGTTCCTGTCAACCGAAGATATTGAATTGGCGACGAAATCAATAGAATCACTGTTACCCCAAATTACATCTGTTAAAATACAAAAATTGACCGAAGCAGATCAGACATTATCCGAAAAAATGGGGCGATTGGATGAGTTGAACGAGGAAATTGATTCCATGCTGGGAATTCCAACCACAAAGGTTCCCCGTAAAACAGACACGGCTTTTGTGCAAAAGACAATGCGGGAATTAAATATACCGACGAAAGAAACACCATCAGTTGCGGATGCCCCCGCAGCGGCGCCGTCTTTTTCCGAAGCAGATCGTTATGTCGGCCAGTAAACTAAAGACACTTCTTTTTTTTAGCGTTACCGTTTTTGGGGGGATATGGGGAGATGTGTCATCTGCCATTGCTGAAACATATTTGCCGGGAACCGAAGATGTTCCGTTGATGCCGGGGTTTGAGGTTTTGCCCGCCGAAACAGTTGATTTTGATACCCCCGCCGGACAGATTGTGTTGGTAACAATGCAGTCAAGGGATAAAACAGCGGATTCTTTTTTTGATTTTTACCGTTCAACATTACAGGCTTTAGGCTGGCAATATCAGCAAAAGGGGTATTTTACCCGTGATAAAGACACATTGAGTTGGCATGTTGAAAAAAAAGCCGCGCCGACGCGGATACGATTTGACATTTTTTTAAACGGGGGTATTTAATTTTTTGACAAAGGGCTTGACTTTTCTTTTTTTTTAAGGTAAAAGTAGAAACCCTAAAGAGTTTAATAACAATTTTTTTTAGATTGAGGAAGAACAATGGCCAATTTAAAATCGGCAAAAACGCGTGTGAAACGCAACACGAAAAGACAAAGAATCAACTCTGATCGCTTAAACGCGGTTCGGACGCAGGTAAAAGCGGTGCGTAAGGCTGTTTTGGCCGGTGATAAAGATGCCGCTGCCACGGCGTTTAAAAAGGCCGAATCGGTTTTGGCGCGCGCTGCCGGTAAAGGAACAATCCATCATAACGCTGCTGCCCGTCAGATTTCACGATTGTCTGCTGCCGTTAAAGCAATGAATGCATAAGGTATTTTTGCTTTTTTACGTATTTCCCCGAATCAAACGATTCGGGGATTTTTTTATTGACAAACCGTTTTTTGCGGGCATATAGTCGGTTTGTTTATGCGGAAAGGAGTTTTTATATGGCGTATTTAGATAACATTCATTCACCGGCAGATTTAAAGAAATTGACGATTTCGCAAATGAAAGAAGTTGCATCTGAAATTCGCAAAGCGGTTTTAAATCGGGACAGCCTTGTCGGCGGGCATGTCGGCCCGAATTTAGGTATTGTGGAAACGACTTTGGCTTTACATGTTGTTTTTGATTCACCGACAGATAAAATTGTTTGGGATGTATCCCATCAAAGTTATCCGCATAAGATTTTAACAGGACGGGCGAACGGCTTTTTGACGCCGGAAGGAATGCAGCATATTTCGGGATATACGAATCCCGATGAAAGTGATCATGATTTTTTTAAAGTCGGTCATACATCAACGTCGGTCAGTCTGGCGTGTGGGTTGGCGAAAGCCAGAGACTTAAAAGGGCAAACACATGATGTGATTGCCGTTATCGGGGATGGCTCCTTATCCGGCGGTGAAGCCTTGGAAGGATTAAGTAATGCTGCCGTATTGGGGAGCGGGATTATCGTTATTGTTAATGATAACGAGATGTCCATTGCGGAAAATCACGGCGGCATTTATACGAATTTGCGGTTGTTGCGTGAAACGAACGGAGAAGCAGCCTGTAACATGTTTAAAGCGTTTGGGTTTGATTATCATTATGTGGCTGATGGTCATGATTTAGAGGCGATGATTCGGACACTTCAGGCCGTTAAAGGAACCCAAAAGCCCGTTGTTATCCATGTGCATACGCAAAAAGGGAAAGGATATGCGCCGGCAGAAACACATCGTGAAGCCTGGCATTGGCGTGTGCCGTTCCATTTAACAGACGGCACACCTAAAGAGCAAATGAGTGGGGAAAATTATAATGATATCACGTATGCTTATTTATCGGATAAGATTAAAAAAGATAAAACCGTTGTGGCGGTGAATGCCGGCACACCGGGTGTTTTTGGGTTGGATGCTGATCGGCGTGTGGCGTTGGGAGCGCATTTTGTGGATGTCGGTATTGCCGAAGAACATGCCGTTGCATTCAGTTCGGCGTTGGCCAAAGGCGGGTGTAAGCCGATTTTCTTTGTGATGAGTTCATTTGTGCAGCGCACTTATGACCAGCTGTTGCATGATTTGGCCATTAACCGCAATCCGGCTGTGATTGTGGTGGCGTGGGGTGGTATTTCCGGTGCCGATGTGACACACTTGTGCACGTTTGATATTCCTTTAATCTCTAATATTCCCAATATAGTTTATTTGGCCCCGACGACGGTGGAAGAATATGTGGCCATGCTTGATTGGGCAGTAGATCAAAAAGAGCATCCTGTTGTTATTCGCATGCCCCGATCAGTTATACATGAAAAAACGGCTGTTGAAAAAGATTACAGTTCACTAAACACCTATCGGGTTATGCAATCGGGGACGCAGGTTGCCTTAATTGCCGCGGGCAGTTT
Source organism: uncultured Alphaproteobacteria bacterium (assembly GCA_944392145.1). Classification (GTDB taxonomy): domain Bacteria; phylum Pseudomonadota; class Alphaproteobacteria; order CAAHEQ01; family UBA3637; genus CALXVS01. The sequence goes on from CALXVS010000003.1 coordinate 47,459, forward strand.
TTTTGAATTGGGACGGCAAGTTGCCGGGGAATTAGAAAAACAAGGTGTTATTCCGACATTAATCAACCCGCGTTATTTAACAGGGGTTGATGAAGTGCTTTTAACGGCTTTAAAGGAAAAACATCAAGTCATTGCCACATTAGAGGACGGCGTTGTCGCCGGTGGATTCGGTGAGAAAATCACGCGCTTTTATGGGGCAGATCCGATGAAAGTGTTAAATTTCGGGGCAAAAAAGGAGTTTACCGATCGGGTTGCTGTTGAAACGCTTTATCAGCGATATCATTTAACACCCGAGTTGATTGCCGCAGATATTTTAACGGCGTTACATTCAAAGTAAACGAAACGGGCCTTTTTTATTATGTCGGCTACACCGGTTGTGTCGCAGCCGGCATTTTAAAAAAAGACTTGACTTTTTGATACAAGACGTGTATAAAATAACCATTATTTCCAAAAATGGCTGAAATTCAGTCTCTACGGAGATACATCAATCCGCGAGGGTTCGCGCATTGGTGCGATTTTTGTATGTGAAAAGGAAGAACAATGTTTGCAGGGCTTTCTGACCGATTGACCGGTATTTTTGATAAACTGGCGCGCCGCGGTATTTTGACCGAGGCAGCGGTTGATGAAACCATGCGTGAAATTAAAATCGCCTTATTAGAGGCGGATGTTGCCTTGCCCGTTGTCAAATCGTTTATCGCGGATATTCGGGAAAAAGCCATCGGTGAAAAAATCGTTAAATCCGTTTCTCCGTCTCAAATGGTTGTGAAACTTGTCCATGATGCCTTGGTGACATTATTAGGAGAGTCAAAACCGCTTGATTTTGCCCCGTATCAGGTAACGCCTGTTTTAATGTTGGGATTGCAAGGGGCGGGCAAAACAACAACGGCGGCCAAAATTGCTTTGCGATTGAAAAAAGAGGGGAAAAAAGTTCTGTTGGCCGGACTGGATGTATCACGTCCGGCGGCATTGGAACAATTAGCCGATTTGGGAAAAACCTATGGGTTAGATGTATTACCGATTGTGCCGGGGCAGCAACCCGTTTCTATCGCACAGCGTGCATTGAATGAAGCGACGGTCAGTCGGTATGATGTCTTAATTTTGGATACAGCCGGCCGGTTGCATGTTGATGAAGCATTAATGCGTGAGGCGGCCGAAATCCGAGATGTGGTTCATCCGCGCGAATCATTGCTTGTGGTGGATGCGATGATGGGGCAGGATGCGGTGCATGTCGCATCGGAATTTAAGGAAAAAATCGGGATTACAGGGACGGTTCTAACCCGTCTTGACGGCGATTCGCGCGGCGGGGCGGCTTTGTCCATGCGGGCCGTTACGGGGGTGCCGATTCAATTTTTGGGTGTCGGAGAAAAAGCCGATGCTTTGGAAGTTTTTGATGCGAAACGGTTGGCCGATCGCATCTTGGGTATGGGGGATGTTGTCGGGTTGGTTGAAACGGCCATGGACAAAATCAATCAGGAAGAAGCCCAAAAAACCACTGAACGCCTGTTATCAGGTCAATTTAACCTGAACGATCTGTTGGATCAGATACGTCAAATTGACAAATTAGGGGACATTAAAGGAATTATGAAAATGATTCCCGGCCTGTCAAAGTTTCGGGATAAAATTGACGAATCGGGCATTGATAATCGGCTGATTAAACGTCAGGAAGCGATTATCCTGTCTATGACGCCATATGAACGGCGCAATCCCGACGTGTTGAAAGCATCACGTAAACAGCGGATTGCCAATGGCGCCGGTGTTTCGGTTAACGATGTTAATCGGTTGCTGAAACAATATGAACAAATGGCTACGGTCATGAAAAAAGTCAAAAAAATGGGGCCGCTTGGCATGATGTCCATGATGAAAAAAATGGACGGCATGTTGGGTGGTTCGGCCGGCTCTTTCATGGGAACCAATCCGTTTGGTCCGTTTGGAACAAAATAAGTTTAATTTAACAGAAAGGAAAAAAAGAATGTCAGTTAGAATTCGTTTGGCTCGCGGTGGTTCCAAAAAACGCCCGTTTCATAAAATTGTTGTCGCCGATAAACGCGCCCCGCGTGACGGCCGGTTTATTGAAGTGGTTGGTTTTTATAATCCGTTGTTGCCCAAAGATCATGTTGATGCCTTGCGTGTGCATGAAGATATCGCCAAAAAGTGGATGGCACAGGGTGCCGAATTGACCGAGCGCGTTCAAAAGTTGTTTGCGTTGGTCGGTTTGTGCGATAAACCCGCCGTTCGTGAAACACCGAAAAAATCCGCGCCGAAAGCCAAAGCGCAAGAACGTTTGAAAGAAGCCGCCGAAAAAGCCGAAGCTGCACGTATTGCCGCTGAAGAAGCTGCCGCTGCCGCCAAAGCGGCCGAGGAAGCTCCGGCCGCCGAAACACCGGCAGAATAACGGGTTGACTTTAAAAGGATTTGCATGTCCAAGCTTGTTTCCGTCGGTCAAATTGTCAATGTGCATGGGGTAAAAGGTGCGGTCAAAATTAAACCGTATCTGTTGTCGCCCCACCTGATTGGTACGTTGAATCCTTTAACGGATTCAAGTGGTCGTCGCACATTTGATTTAAAACCGATCGGTCGGAAAAAAGAGTGCCTGTTGGCGCAAATCGCGGGTATAACCGACAGGACGGCCGCCGAAGCATTAAAAGGGACCGAACTGTTTGCTTTAAAATCCAAGTTACCGGCAACACGTGAAAACGAATTTTATTATGCGGATTTGATCGGGTTGACCGTTTTAAAAGACGGACAACCGATCGGAAGTGTCAGCCGTGTTGATAATTTCGGGGCCGGTGATGTTGTTGAAGTTAAACTTCAAAATGGTCGCACCGTTTCATTCGGTTTTTCCCGTGAAACGTTTCCGCGAGTGGATTTGACGGCCGGTGTTATGGACGTGGTGGTGCCGTTGGGGATGGAGGATGCGCTGTGATGAAAATCAATGTCTTAACATTGTATCCCGAAATGTTTCCCGGTTGTTTGGGATATTCCTTGGCCGGTGCGGCATTGGCCGCAGGGAAGTGGGAATTAAACCTGAAAAACATCCGTGATTTTGCGACAGACAACTATAAATCTGTTGATGACACGCCGTTCGGCGGAGGGGCCGGTATGGTGATGAAGCCCGATGTTTTGGATCGTGCGCTTCAGGCGGTTTATAAAGACGGGCCGTTGTTTTATCTGTCGCCGCGCGGACCGGTGTTTACACAACAAACCGCACGTGATTGGGCCGATTGCAGGGAACTGACCTTTTTATGCGGTCGGTTTGAAGGGATTGACGAGCGCATTTTGGAAAAATGGCCGATTCAGGAAATCAGTATCGGTGATTTCGTCCTTTCGGGCGGTGAACCGGCATTGATTACCATGTTGGACGCCGTTATTCGTCTGATACCGGACGTGATGGGGAACCGCGATTCGCTGTGTGAGGAAAGTTTTTCCGGGTCACTTTTGGAATACCCCCAATACACGAAACCTCAGGAATGGCAGGGCCGAAAGGTTCCCGACGTTTTATTATCCGGACATCATGCAAATATTAAAGCATGGCGTTTGGAAATGGCGGAAAAGCTGACGCAAAGCCGCAGACCCGATTTATGGGCAAAATATCAATTATCAAAAACCACAAAGAAAGGATAATAACATGAACTTAATTAAAAATTTAGAAAAAGAACAGATGGAAAAACAGGGGAAAAATATCCCTGATTTTAAAGCCGGTGACACGGTTAAAGTGATGTATAAAATCGTTGAAGATAAAGGTCGTGAACGCTTACAGGCCTTTGAAGGGGTATGCATTGCCCGCAGCAATGATGCGTTAAATTCAACCTTTACGGTGCGTAAAGTCTCGTTTGGTGAAGGGGTGGAACGTATTTTCCCGCTGTATTCACCGAATGTGGCCGAAATTTCCATTGTGCGGCGGGGTAAAGTGCGGCGTTCAAAGCTGTATTATTTGCGCAAATTATTTGGTAAAGCAGCTCGTATTACCGAAGGAAAAGCGAAAGAAACCGTTGAATAAAAGGCTCCTTTTTCAAATTAAAAACCGCCGGTGTTTTTCCGGCGGTTTTTCTTATTGCACCAGCACGCATTTGCCGTCTTTGACCACACGTTCGGCACAATTGATGCAACTTTCAACATCTGCCTGTGTTTCAAGAGTTGGTGTTTCTCTTGTATTACACAGATAGCACTTTTTGCTGGCCATAAATCGCTGTGGAGAACAGGCTAAACATAATTGAGCTGTATAATCATCCGAACCAATTGATGGTGCATCCGCCGATTCGCACAGAAAACATGCGCCCGTGTATGTCATTCCCTGTGTTCCGGATACGCATTTTTTCATAGCACATTGACCGCTTACTAACGCAATTCGTTCATAGGTACTGCAACCATTACATAGAGCAACTTCATATTCCCCTGTGCCAATGGATAGGGAACGTGTATCATCACACCCTTGGCAATAGGTGCCGGAGGATTCTAAAAAAGAATAGCCTAATTTACATTTTTCCAACACACAATATCCGCTGCTGTTCACATGACGGTTGGGACACGCGGCACATTGTTCCCGTAGTGCGTCAGTCGTGACCTTAAACCCGTTTGCATAATCACAGGCATAACAAGCACCATTATCTAAACGTACGCCGTTTGTGCAATCTTTGATTTGACATTTCCCGTCCACAATTTCCCGACCACAGATGTCTGTTTCACAACCGGAACCCGTTTCGGAAACAGCAATAGCCGTATTACTGCTACATTTATAACATATCCCATCGGCCCCCATGAATTCATTTGAATCACAAATTACTTTAACACAATAGTTACCCACAACTTTTCTGTTTTTAACGCCTTCCGCGTTAACGCAAGCTTTGCACAGTTCTTGTTCATGCGGGCCGGTACCGATGTTTAATTTATCTGTTGAAGCACAGGAATTGGCGCACCCGCTATTGCTACCACCGGATGTCAAGTAGCGTAATTGTGTTCCTTTGACACATTTATCCGTTATGACACATCCCCCATAACCGGTTACATGGCGATTACCGCAAGCGTTACACCATTCTTTCCCCCAAGGAGCTCCTCCCGTCCACTGATCAGCGGAATCAGAACAGGCGGCACATTTTGAGAAACCACGACTCGTGATAACGGGGAAACTTTCACCTTTAATGCATTTGTCTCGGCGGGCGCACAATCTGGAAGACGAATCCCAAATGCGATTGGGGCATAAATTACACTGTTCTTGTGTAACAGCATATAATCCTTCATCTTTACAAGAAATACAAGTTGTTTGGTATTCAAATTCACCTTCTTGACAATTAGAATCTACACATGTCAGTTGGGTGTAATCCCATACCATTTTCGCCGGACACAAACAGTCGTTCGTGTAAATGTCCAGATAGGTGTTGCCCGAACAGTGACACTGAAAGTCCTCTTCGCCAAAATACCCTTTCTCGGAACACGCTTCGTGTGTTCCCAGATCATTTTTATAAATAAAGCCCATATCGTTCAGGGCTGTTTCATCACAGATGGTTGTATCGGCGTTATAGCGCACGTTATTGACAAAGATCATGATAGGGTTTTCATAATCGCGCAGGATTTGACGACACAGATCAGCCGGGATATCGCTGACCAGGATTTCAAAGTAATCGGTGTTTCTGTCCGAGATAGCGGTTTCAACGGGGAAACCGACGGTCAGGGTATCGCCGAATCCGTCTTCAATCAGTTCGTTTTTTTCATAGACAGTGCCGGTGTTAAGCATTTGGGCGGACACATTGATAGCGCGCATGTTGAGTTCGTTGGTGACTTCATTGGCGCGGAACTTTAACAGGGCGAAACGATACCCGGCGACGGCAGCAATACTTAACACGCCGATAATGGCCAAGACCCCCAACATCTCTATCATAGAACGACCTGTTTCGGACAAGAGAGGACGGCGGGCGGACACGGACGGAGACAGGGTGTCGCTGTCCGTGACGCATCTTTGCCCGTCATGCTTGGCGTTGCGAGCCTCCCGAATAAATGAGACCGTTTTACCCGCGATAGCGGACAACCAAGTCCATGTCATCCTTGTGCTTGACACGAGGATCCAGGAAAAATGATGCCGCTTTTTTTGATTCTGAACATCCCGCATAAATAAGGAATTATTGACACTGGATCCTCGCATACGCAAGGATGACCGCCGGGGAAGGCGTTGCGGGGAAAGGGTTCTTTCACCATTCGTGACGTCTCCCCCGTCGGCATAACCGATGTTGCAAGCATCCGACAAAACCGCTTTAACCCCTTTTCCCTTAACCCATACCTTTTTAAATACGTTCCACATGCAACCTCCCATAAAACAGCTTGGTTTCAACCTGTTCTTTATGTTACATAAAGGAACCTTTTTGTAACGCCCGAATCGGACAAAAACAAATAATGGGATTTTTTTGTTCTAACACACTTATTTAAATGCAAAATCAGCTAATTTTTCTTTTTTTCAAAAACCATAAAAAAACAGTTGCAAAAAAAGGTTCCTTTTTGTAACGGTTTTTTTAAAAAGGATAACAGATTGAAAAATGGGAAAAATACCCCATAAAAAACCCCTCGTCTAAAGAGGGGTTTCTTATAAAGAAAAAAGTTATCAGGCCAAGCTTTCCAAAACAACCGTTCCTTTCTTTTGACGGGCTAATGTGTAAGCTTGTCGCATGGAATCACGCACAAAGTGTGGATTAGGAATTTTAACCATCCGAATGCGTCCCGTTAAATCAGTTGAATTGACATAAATTGTGCCAATATTTGCCCAAATATCAATCAGCGATTGTTCGGCAGAACTGTCAATAATACGGAACAATTCAATTTCATCAACGTTTTTGCTGATAATCCCCGAAATAACGATTAACCGTTGATTAGTCAAAACATACGTCCGATATATGCGCTTTAAGTAAAGGGCAATCAAAAAAATACCCAGTGTGCATACGGTAAACACCCAATAAAGCGGATTATATTTTACATCGGCAATTGAGCCGGTCACATTCCATAAAAATTCTTCATCCGGATTGACGATACTGCGAATAATTGTGTTGTTTCCAAACATGCGGACTCCTTTTTTATGTCCCTATGCGCAAATTATATGCCAAAAAAAATGAAAAGGCAAGCTTTTTGTTTGAGGGGGTGAATTGACGTATGATAGTATGTAAATAGCATACAATTCTATTTATTTTTTAAAAAAACGCGTTTTATGCTAGACAAATCAATTTTCGCACCCCAAAGTTGTAATGCTTCATATTTCATTTTAAGAAAGGAGAATAAAATGAAGAAACTTTTATTGTCAAGCTTAGCCGTTGCCGGTTTGATGATGTGTGCGTCGTCCGTATCGGCAGCTGAACCGGGCAGAGCACCTTATGTGGTCGGTGAAGCCGGATACTCGTTCGGAACGAAAAATGCCGAAGATGCGGGTATTTTGGGTATCGGTACAGGGTATCATATCAATGAATTTCTGCGTACGGACGTGATTGCTTCATACCGTGGTTGGGGCAAATTGAAATTCAAAGGGGCAAATGACCAAAAGTCAGACTTGTGGTCAATCCCTGTTTTGGCCAACATCTATGCCACCTATCCGGTTTATGACGGCATGGGCGTTTATGCCATGGGCGGTATCGGTATGGCATTAAACAAAACAAAAAGCATTGACGGTGCCAAGGGTAAAAAACGCTTTAACTTTGCCTGGAACGTTGGTGCAGGTATTGATTATACGTTCAACAACTGCTGGTCACTTGATTTGGGATATCGTTTCACAGATTTGGGGAACGGTCGTGTCAAAGCTCGTGATGGATATGTCGGATCAACAAAATCCGATATTCGGTCACATGACATTAAACTGTCCGCGCGTTATTATTTCTAATAAGGCCGAAACGGTTGTGTTAAAAAGCGGGTCGCTTTTAAAGCGACCCGTTTTTATTTCAAGCGTTCCAAGGCGGCTTTTAATTCTTTTAAATCAAGGGGCAACGGGGCTTCAAACATCATTTTTTTGTTTGTACGCGGATGTAAAAAACCCAAAATACCGGCATGTAAGGCTTGCCGTGGAAAATAGCGGGCAAATTCGGGGGCGTTTTTTGGAGGTGTTCCATATGTTTGGTCCCCGATCAGGGAATGATTGATACTATTCATGTGAACACGAATTTGGTGTGTTCGTCCCGTTTCCAAAACACAGGCAATGTGTGTGGCTATTTTACCAAAGATGTTTAATCGGCGGTAATGTGTGACGGCATGTTTGCCACCGCTTGACACAAGAGCCATTTTTTGACGATTCGTTGCACTGCGTCCGATGTTACCGGAAATGACCCCTTCCGCATCGGGAATAAGACCCCACACAAAAGCTTGATAGACACGTTCAACGGTGTGTTTAGAAAATTGTTCCGATAATCGGACATGGGCAAAATCATTTTTGGCAACAACCAAAATGCCGCTGGTGTCTTTATCAATGCGGTGAACGATTCCCGGACGCCGAACGCCGCCGATACCCGATAGCGAATCGCCGCAATGTGCCAATAAGGCATTAACAAGCGTCCCGTCGGCATTACCGGCGCCGGGGTGCACAACCAATCCGGCCGGTTTATTTAAAACAAGTAAGTCATCATCTTCATATAAAATGTTCAAAGGAATATCTTGCGCACAGGGTTCAGCATCCCGCACTTTGGGTAAAGTCAGGACGTATTGTTCCCCACATTTAACTTTGTGGTCCGCGTCGTGAATGACTCGCTTATCATTTAAGCGCATCGCCCCGACCTCATTTAACGCCCGAATAACCTGATTACGGGACAATTCTCGTATTTCAGTGGTTAAAAATTTATCCAATCGCATATTTTCAGATGTTTCCGACACTTTTTGCGTGACAAACCCTTCCGGATTTGTGTAGGATGCTTCTTGAAAATGGTTTAATTCGTTCATGGAGTGTCTCTTAAACGTTGAAAGGATTGTATATAAAGATGCTGACAGTTATCAAAACCGCCGTGGCCGTTATGAGTGCTTTAATCCTCGCCGGTTTTATCCTGGTTTTTGTTAAAATAGCAGATCGTTCAGATAAAAGCAAGATTCAAAATGGTACGAAAAACGCAAATGTTGCGCTTTCGTTCGGCGAAACGCCCGTGCAGTTAGCTCCCTGCGGCGCTTACGCATGTTTATTAACCAGTGGGGGAAAAGCAAAAGCACGGGTATTGGTCATTGACCCTGATAAAGGGATGATTCACCGCGTGATTTCTTTAAGCGAAGCCGATGAAACCTTGCGTCACTAAAACAAGGGGTTTCTCTTGACTTTTGAATAAATACATATTATGTCTAAAAGTATATTACACTCTTCCCGCTAACGGGTATTTAAATTAAAAAAGGAAAATAAAGGTATGCAACTGAAATCTCTTTTTGGCTCGGCCAACGACAGGTATTTAAAAAAACTGCGTAAAACAATCACACAAATCAATGCGTTTGAGCCGGAATTTGAAAAATTGACGGATGAAGCCTTAAAGGCCAAAACCGATGAGTTTAAGCAACGGTATCAAAATCAGGAAAGTTTGGATGACTTATTACCCGAAGCATTTGCCGTTGTCCGGGAAGCGGCTAAACGGGTGTTGGGGTTACGGCCATTTGATGTCCAGTTGCTGGGGGGCATCATTTTGCACAAAGGAAAGATTGCCGAAATGCGCACGGGTGAAGGAAAAACGCTTGTGGCCACCATGCCGGTTTATTTGAATGCCCTTGCGGGAAAAGGGGTGCATGTTGTCACCGTCAATGATTATTTGGCCAAACGCGACAGCAATTGGATGGGAGAAATTTACCGCTTTTTGGGGTTAAGTGTTGACTGCATCACGTCGGGTTTGAATAAAGCCCAACGCAAAGCGGCTTATGCTTGCGATATTACCTATGCAACCAATAATGAATTGGGGTTTGACTATTTGCGGGATAACACGTGTTTTTCACCGGAAGAAATGGTGCAACGGCCGTTTTCATACGCTATTGTTGATGAGGTTGACTCTATTTTGATTGACGAAGCACGCACACCTTTGATTCTGTCGGGGCCGGCGGAAGATTCGTCGGAACGATACATTGCCGTTGATAAAATCATGCGCTCTGTTCAACCCGAACATTATGAAAAAGATGAAAAGCATCGCTCGGTAAATTTGACCGAAGCCGGCACGGAGTATGTTGAGAGACAGTTACAAACGGCCGGGTTGATTCAAGGCGGCTTATATGACATTGAAAACATCGCCTTTGTTCACCATGTAGAGCAAGCATTAAGGGCTCATACCTTGTTTCAACGTGATGTAGACTATATCGTGAAAGAAGGACAAGTTCTGATTATTGATGAATTTACGGGTCGTATTATGAACGGTCGCCGTTACGGGAACGGGCTGCATCAAGCGATTGAAGCCAAAGAAGGTGTGAAAATTCAAGCAGAAAATCAAACATTGGCGTCTATCACGTTCCAAAATTATTTCAGAATGTATCCCAAGCTGGCGGGAATGACCGGAACGGCCATGACGGAGGCCGGTGAATTTGACAGCATCTATCATTTGGATGTGATTGAAATTCCGACAAATCGTCCGTCCGGCCGGGTTGACGCGCAGGATGTTATCTATCGCACGGCCGAGGAAAAATACGAAGCGATTATCGCTGAAATTCAAGCGGCTCACAATCGGCGTCAACCGATTTTGGTCGGAACGACGTCTATTGAAAAATCCGAGTTATTGGCCAACTTGTTAAAGACGCGAACGAATATCCCGTTCAGTGTTCTAAATGCCCGTCATCACGAGCAGGAAGCCCAAATTATCGCCCAAGCGGGTGTCCCGGGAGCCGTTACCATTGCCACGAATATGGCCGGTCGTGGAACAGATATTCAATTAGGTGGTAATTTTGAGATGCGCTTGGCAGAAGAAAAAGCCAAAAATCCAACAGCGGATGAGGCAGAGCTGGCACGCCGCATTAAACAAGAAATTGCTAAAAACAAACAGATTGCCTTGGAAGCGGGGGGCTTATATGTGTTGGGATCGGAACGCCATGAAAGCCGGCGTATTGATAATCAGCTGCGTGGCCGTTCGGGACGTCAGGGTGACCCGGGATTATCCAAGTTCTATGTATCGTTAGAAGATAACCTGATGCGTATTTTCGGATCAGAACGTATCGGAAACATTTTAAAAACACTGGGTATGCCACGCGGCGAATCCATTAACCATCCTTGGATTACCAAAGCGATTGCCAAAGCCCAGCAGAAAGTTGAATCCTATCATTTTGACTTGCGTAAAGATTTATTGAAGTATGATGATGTGATGAACGAGCAGCGCAAAATCATTTATGAACAACGCAAAGAAATGATGATGGCCGATTCGGTTGCCGATGTGCTTGAAAGCATGCGAGAGGACTGTATTCAAAACATGGTTTATTCTTTAGCACCGGCTAAAACATCACCGGCGGAATGGGATGCCAAAAAGTTGGCACAAGAAACCATGCATTTGTTGGGATTAGAGGTGCCGTATACCTCATGGTTGAACGAACCGGGGTTGACACCTGAAGAAATCGTTGACCGTTTGAAAAAACTGTCGGCCGACATGTTGGATGCCAAAATGAAGGTTTTTCCGGCAGATGTGCGCCGTTATATTGAAAAAAATGTTTTGATTCAAACAATTGATCAATATTGGAAAGAGCATCTGCAAACGTTGGATTTTATGAAAACGTCTATCGGGTTAAGAGCCTATGCCCAACGCAATCCGTTGAATGAGTATAAACAGGAAGCCTTTTTATCCTTTGAATCCTTGTTGTCCCGTGTGCGAGAACATGTGACGCGCGTGTTGGCCTTAAGTGAATTTCAAATTCGCCAGGAACCGTCGCGGCCTGTCACGGCTGAACATGAAACGCCTGCATCGGAAGCATCAGACGGTGTGCCCGTATCGGCAACCGAGGGGAAAATCGGCCGCAACGCCCCTTGTCCGTGCGGATCGGGAAAAAAGTATAAGTATTGTTGCGGTAAGTTAGCCTGAAGGCGGCATAATTAACCCCCATTGATGGTGATCAATGGGGGTGTTTTTATTTCTGATATAAGCGCCAAGTACTTAAAATAATTTCATCCAGCGAGCTGTGCCGGGGTGTCCAGCCCAATATCGTATGAGCCGCATCGGCTTTTGCCGTCAGTTTGGCCGGATCTCCGGGACGGCGTGGGGCAATGTCAAAGGAAATTGGCCGATGAATCAGCTCTTGTGTTTTTTGAATCATATCCATGACAGAGTGTCCCGTTCCTGTTCCCAGATTTAAAATTTGGCTTTTCCCGCCGGTTTTTAAATAATGCAGTGCCCGCACATGGGCATCGGCCAAATCTGTTACATGAATATAATCACGGATACAGGTCCCGTCGGGTGTATCATAATCGTTACCAAAGACGGCCATTTTGGAACGGATGCCGGCGGCCGTTTCCATAATAATCGGCAGCAGATTTTGCGGATTTTTCTCTAATCCTTTGACGCGGCCGGCCGCATCGTATCCGACGGCGTTAAAATACCTTAAAGAAACAAAGCGGATGTCTTTTAACCGGTCGTACCATGTTAAAAAACGCTCAATTTCTAATTTTGTGAAACCGTAAAAATTGATAGGGTCAACAGGGCATGTTTCATCTAACACACTTTCTTGCGGTATACCGTAAACCGCGGCAGACGAGGAAAAAACAAAGGCTTTAACTTTGTTTTCGGCCATCGCATTTAACACATTCAATGTCCCCGAAATATTGTTTTCGGCATATTTGTCCGGATACTGCATAGATTCACCGACAGCTTTTTTGGCTGCCAGATGAACAACGGCCTCTTGCCCGGTCATAGCGGCGGATAAGGCTTGTTTATCCAAGATATCGCCTTGAATAAAACGGGCAGTGGGGAAAAGATTTTCCCGCGTGCCGGTTGACAGGTTATCAAAAACCGTAACCGTTGCCCCATTATCTAATAATGCGGCAACAACATGACTGCCGATATAACCGGCACCGCCGATGACCAAAACATTTGTCATTTATTTCTCCTGATATCGTTTTAAAGCTGTTTCCCAATTTAACAGGTGATCCAAAATCCCCTGCACAAAATCGGCACGCCGGTTTTGATGATCCAAATAATAGGCATGTTCCCACACGTCAATTGTCAACAGCGGTGTTGCTGCCGGATTTGTCAGCGGGGTAGCCGCATTGGATGTTGTGATTATTTTTAAATGCCCGTCTTGAAAGATAAGCCAAGCCCACCCGCTGCCGAATTGTCCCAATGCAGCCTTTTTGAAAGCCTCTTTAAACGATTCGTAAGAGCCGAAATCTGCTTCAATCAAAGACATCAACTTTGGTGTTGGTGTTGTTTTTGACGTATCATTCGTTAAAGAGTTCCAAAAAAATTCGTGGTTGTAAACTTGGGCAGCGTTGTTGAACAAGGCCGTATCCAACGTATCGGCGGCAGCCGTAAAAATAAGCTGCTTCAGATTTAAATTTTCCCGATCGGTTCCTTTGATCAGATCGTTTGTGTTTTTCACATATGTCGCATAATGCTTGCCATAGTGATAGGATAACGTTTCTTCGCTGATGACGGGGGCCAATGCGTTCATGGCATAAGGCAACGGCTGCATGGATAATGGCATAATAAATCTCCTTTCTTGATTGTTGAAGTATACACCAAAAATAAATAGACGCAAACAATAAAAAAGAAAAGAGCTTTTAAAAAAACAATCAGACTTTTAAAAAGGTGTGCAAAAAAAAGTTGATTTTCGGTGATGGGTTTGATATACTTTTTTCAAATTGTGCGGTTATGGCGGAATTGGTAGACGCTCAGCGTTGAGGTCGCTGTGGAGAGATCCGTGGAAGTTCGAGTCTTCTTAACCGCACCATCTTTTATAAGCCGTTTTGCCGATTCAAAAAACGGCGACTGATTCCCCCAATCCCGAACATGTGAAAAGGAGTGTTTTTACCATGGCGGATCAAAGGCGGCATATCCTTGTGATTGATGATGATACGCGGTTAAGGCGATTGCTTTATCGGTATTTAACGGATAACGGGTTTGATGTCAGTGAAGCCGCCGATACCATGCAGGCCGAACAGTTGTTTTCCTTGTTTTCCTTTGATTTGTTGGTGATGGATGTGATGATGCCCGGAAAAACCGGAACCGTGTTTACAAAAGAGTTGCGAGATCGTGGTTTTGTAACGCCGATTTTGATGTTGACAGCTATGGGGCAGGTAGATGATCGCATCAGCGGCCTTGAAAACGGCGCCGATGATTATCTGTGTAAACCGTTTGAACCCAAAGAATTATTGTTGCGAATACACAATCTGTTAAAGCGGCGGGAACAGGTCATTCTTCAAACAAATCAAGTTTCTTTCGGCAGTTGTATATATGATGTCAGACGGGGACTTTTAACAAAGGACGGCGTGCCGGTGGCTTTAACAACGGCCGATCAGACGTTACTGCGTCTTTTGGCGGCCAAAAGCGGAGAAGCTGTTTCGCGCGAGGAATTGGGGCAAATTTTGGGGACCGATAATTTAAGAACAATTGATGTTCAAATTACACGATTGCGCAAAAAAATAGATTCACCGAACCAACCGGCCTGCATTCAAACCGTTCGGGGACAGGGATATGCCCTGATTTTATCATGAAAGTACCGTTTTTTCCGGTTTTACGCCTGTTGGGGACATGGAGTACCGCCATTTTACGGTATATCAAATCGGTTATTTTGCCCAAAGGGTTGTTATACCGCTTTATTTTGATTATTTTGTTGCCGTTGATTTTGCTTCAAACAATTGTCGGTTTCTTCTTTTATGACCGTCATTGGTCTACACTCAGCCGTCGGCTCAGTTATGATATTGTCGGTGAAATTGAAACGGTGGCCTTTTTAATTGAAACGCATGATTTTTCGGATGCACAGCTTGATGATTTTTTTCGGGCAATGAAAAAAAATTTGACACTTGATATGCACTATCTGCCCTTTAAAACATTGGCAGATTTTGGGTTAACGCCCCTTAAACAAGTGTCTGAAACTTTACCCGCCGCATTGGTTTCATTGCCATATCCGACAGCAATGACAAAAACAAATAATCGCCAGCAAATCGCTTGGGTGCAACTGTCTGATGGTGTACTAAAAACAATTGTGCCGCGTAAGCGGTTTTTCAGTTCAACCGTTTATGTCTTTTTATTATGGATGATCGGTTCGTCTTTTTTGTTGTTTTGGATTGCTTTTTTGTTTATGAAAAATCAGGTGCGTTCCATTGAACGTTTGTCCAAAGCGGCCGAGTTGTTTGGTATGGGACATGATTTGTCGGGGTTTAAACCCGAAGGGGCTACCGAAGTCAAACAGGCCGGTTTTTCTTTTATTTTAATGAAAAACCGAATTCAGCGTTATTTGACCGAACGAACCGGTATGTTAGCCGGGGTATCGCATGATTTAAGGACGCCTTTGACACGTATGAAACTGCAATTGTCTATGATGCCGCAAAACGAGATGATAAGCGACCTTCAAACCGACGTGTTGGAAATGGAACAGATGCTAAACGGGTATTTAAATTTTGCCCGTGGTGCCGGTCAAGAAAAAATGCAGGAAATCAATTTAAATGCATTGGTTACAGGATTAGTAGAAAAAGCGACTCGTGCCGGTCAAAAAATAGATTTCCATGCAGAACAACAAATTGTTGTGTTCGGACGTCCGGGTGATTTAAGCCGTGCAATTACAAATATCATAACCAACGCGGGACGATATGCCAAGCGAACCCAAATTCAACTGGGTATTCGCCAAAAAATGATTGCATTGATCATTGATGATAACGGGCCCGGTATTCCGAAAGACAAGCGGCGCGAGGTTTTTAAGGCCTTTTATCGTTTGGATGCCTCACGTAATTCTCAAACCGGTGGTGTAGGGTTGGGCATGACAATTACGCGGGACATTATTTTGTCCCATGGTGGGGAAATTACATTACATACAAGCCCGCAACGGGGTTTACGTGTTATTATTTGCTTACCGATTTAAATGACTTTACTTTTGAAATTTTGAAAAGTAACCTATTTGGAGCGTTTTTTTAATAAAATACCCCTCATAAATTTTTACTTTTTTTTCTGTTTTTAACCAAAAAAACGAATCATTTTTATTTTTTACATGTTTTTTGATGTATTTTTATGAAAAAAGAATATGTTTTTTTATAAAAATACACTCGCCCAATGAATGATTGTTTTTATAATATATTGATATTTTTATGTTTTTTTGTATTTTTTAAAAAAAATAAATTTTTTTAAAAAATATATTGACAAAAGGAGAATAACGTGATATGTTGATCTTGTCATCGCAAGATGATCGGAAGCGTTTGTGGTTTAGTCTCCCTATTTGAAACAAGCGTTTTTCCGAATAATGGAAAGAGTGAACTGCCCCCCCTTTTTTTGTTCCTCTTTTCATTGTCAGGGCATCCGGTTTAAGGCCGGATGCCTTTTTTTATACGTGAGCAGGATTATCGGGCATAAAGAAAGGGAAAGTTTTCATGAATGATGGTTTGAAACAAATCATATCCTGCCTGATATCGGGGGCCGGCAAAAAAATCATCAATCGGGGATAACAAATCGTCAATCACTTGTTGCCCCATGGGAAGCGTTTCATCATATTGCCGGTCATAAAAGGCATTGTTCAGGGTGGATTCAACTTGGGCAATAATCGTTGAGCATAATAAATCGTAACGGCGGATTTTTTCACAATCAGGTAGGGGCATGGGGATTCTCCTTTATACTTCCGGCTTATTATAATAACAATTTTTGTTATCGTCAAGGAATAACTTATTTTATTCATTAAAAAAAATAAAGACGAAAGAACACCCAACCTTGTTTATTGACTTTAGGTCTTTTCGGCTTATTTTTTTAATAGGGTGATTTTTTACGGGGCAGCCATGAACAAAGAACGTCTTTTTTTATACAGTTTAATCGGTATATTGATGATTGGCATCGGTATTTTGGGTGTTAAAGAGATAGAGCGGCATAGGCAAAAGAATGATACAGCATATAATCCGCAGGTGCCGGTTTTACCGGTTGTCACCCTTAAACCGACAGATGTGACGGTTGAATATCCGTTTATCGGACGGGTAATCCCCGTCCATTTTGTGGATGTTGTTCCGCATATCAGCGGATATGTAGATAAAATTGATGTGACGGGGGGATCATTTGTGCATGCGGGTGATGTTTTGTTTCAAATTCGCTCAGATGAATTTAAAGCGCGCCGTGATTTGGCCGCAGCCGATGTTTTAAAAGCCGAGGCGGATTTACGGAATGCAGAAAGGTATTTAAAGCGTGTGCAGCAAACAAAGTCAAACGCTTTGTCTCAAACCGAAATTGATCAAGCCGAAGCGAATTATTTGGCGGCCAAAGGAACATATAAAGCTGCCGAAGCAAATTTATCACTGGCACGAATTGAATATGATTATACCCGCGTAACGGCACCAATTGACGGTATTGTCGGATACGTGAACATATCGCCGGGGGATTATATTTCCCCTGAATCGGAAGATCTAATACGGGTGATTCAATACCACCCGATTCGGGTGGTTTTTTCTTTATCGGATAAAGAATATTTAGCTCTTGTCACGGATGGCCTCCATTTTTTAAACCAAGGAACGGTTCGGTTGCGACTGGCAAATGGGCAACTGTATCCCTATGTGGGGCAGATTCGGTTTTTAAATAATGAAATTACCTCGCAAACGTCATCCATCAGTGCTTATGCTGATTTTCCCAATCCGGATAATGTGTTATTAAGTAATGCCTTTGTGCGTGTCCTCTTTGAACAAACATTTCAAGGGGCCCTACTTGTCAAAGACGTATGGGTTGAATTAACGGGACAAGGGGCTTTTTTAACGGTGCTGCGTAAGGGAAAAGTAATGCGCGTCTCTGTTGTGTTGGCCCCGGCGGGTGTTGGACAGTATCGGGTTGTTTCCGGGGTGTATCCGGATGATGCCGTTGTAACGGTTAAAGTATCTGCTGATCAAATCGGCCGACCGGCGCAAGCCCAACCGGAACATTTGCCCGAATCCGAAACAGGGGCGTTAAAGTAATGTTTTCAAAATTTTTTATTGATAATCCGCGTTTTTCAGGGGTTGTGGCCGTTGTTATGATATTGGTCGGAACCTTATGCCTGTTTATTTTGCCGGTTTCACAATATCCGGCGGTAACACCGCCGCAAATTATTGTATCAGCCTCTTATCCGGGGGCGGGCGCTGCTTCTTTGGTTGATACAGTGGCGGTCCCAATTGAAAATGCTTTAAATGGGGTAGAGGGCATGTTATACATGTCGTCTACAGCGGATGATACGGGAACATATCAATTAACCATAACATTTGATATCGGTACGGATGCCGATATGGCTCAAGTCAAAGTTGAAAACCGCCTGCAACAGGTGCAAGCATTGCTCCCCGATATTGTTATACAGGAGGGATTAAGTGTCCACACGCAATCGGCTAATATTTTGGGATTTCTGGTTTTGGAATCACCTGATAAAACCTTTGACCAGTTGTATTTAAGTAATTATGCCTATGAAAACATTCAAAATCCACTGGAACGCGTCAGCGGTGTCAGTGATGTAACGATTTATGGACCGCAATACAGTATGCGGATTTTTATGGACCCTGTTCGGATAGCTTCTTTGGGATTAACGGCCCAAGATGTGGTGACGGCCATAGAAGATCAAAATATTCAGGCCGCCTTGGGGGCTGTGGGCAGTGCCCCGGCAGCGGCTCGGGTTGATGTTGTGTTAAATGTAACGGCAAAAGGGTTATTAAAAACGGTGGCGGCCTTTGAAGAAATTGTCCTCACCACTGATGAAAACGGTGGTATCATTCGGCTAAAGGATGTTGCCCGTATAGAATTGGGTGCGGACAGTTATAACGTGTCGGCACGTTATGATAAATTACCGTCAGTCATTATTGCCTTAAGCCAAACAATCGGTTCCAATGCCTTAAAAACAATGGATGCCGTGCGTTCGGCGGCTCAGGGGTTACAACACTCATTCCCTGCCGGTATGCAACTTCGAGTCGTTTATGATTCCACTACCTTTGTGCGGGCATCAATTCAAAATATTTTGGGAACATTATTTTTGACATTTTTATTGGTTGTAGGCGTTGTTTTTTTATTTTTACAAAATATCCGTGCGACATTTATTCCGGCATTGACCATTCCGGTTTCTTTGATTGCAACATTTGCCGTTATTTATGTGATCGGAATGGATATCAATCTGTTGACGTTGTTTGCCATGATTTTGGCAATCGGATTGGTTGTGGATGATGCGATTATTGTTGTTGAACGGGTGCAATATTTAATGTTGCGCAAAAAAATGGACAGTTACGCCGCGGCTGTGCAGGCTATGAAAGATATTTCTTCTTCAATTGTGGCCACAACGCTGGTTTTATTGGCTATTTTTATTCCGGTCGGATTGATGGCCGGTATGACCGGTCGGATTTATGAACAGTTTGCTGTGACGATATCTGCCGCGGTTGTGTTATCGGCCATCAACGCATTGACCTTGTCACCGGCGTTATGCGCTCTTTTCTTAAAGCAACGCAGAAAGCCGATACGGGAACACCGGCATAAAAACCCGTTTGATTTGTTTAATACGGGGTTGGAAAAGGCGCAAAACGCTTATTTGCAAGGGGTCGGGTTTTTATGTCGGCACCCGGTGGTGATGGTGATGTTCTTTTTATTAGTGGTTGGTGGCATTATCGGATTATTTTATAAAACGCCGACATCCTTTTTACCGGCCGAAGATCAAGGAATCGTTTTTGCCGACATTCAGTTGCCGCAAACAGCCGGCATCAGTCAAACGCAAGCCTTATTAGAAAAAATGGAGACAAGCGTTTTAAAAAGAAAGGGTATTCAATATGTGATCGGTATTGCCGGTGCCAGTTTGTTGGGCAGCGGCGGCGAAAATGTTGCCACGCTGGCTATCGGACTAAAACCGTGGGATGAGCGCACGGAAAAGGGACTATCGCAAGCTGCTATATTGGCTTCTTTAGAAAAAGAGTATGCCGATAATAAAACGGCAGAAATCAATTTCTTTGCATTGCCCGCTATTCCGGGGGTCGGAAACAGTGACGGTTTGTCCTTTCAATTAAATGCATTGAACACGCATTTGTCAGCGGATGCCTTGTCAGCGGCTCTTGACCGTTTGTTGACATTGATCAGACAGTCTTCTGATTTTGAAACGGGATTTTCCACATATATGCCGCCGACGCCCCATGTATATTTAGATGTTGACCGCGAAAAATTAAAAGTTTTAGGAGTTAATTTATCTGATTTATTTTCGGTGCTTCAGGACAATTTGGGATCCCGTTATGTCAATAACATCACGTTGGGCGGACAAGTCAATAAAGTAATTATTCAAGCAGATGCGATGCATCGTAAAAATGTGTCTGATATTGAAAATTTATATGTTCGTTCACAAAACGGACAAATGATGCCGATCAAAGAATTTGTAACGGTTCAAACACGTATGGAACCAAAAGTTATTTATCGGTATAATCAATATTTGACGGCCGGTGTTTCGGCAATAGTCGCCGACGGGGTCAGCAGTGGAACCGCCATTGAACAGGTGCGTTCCTTTGCGTCACAATTGGGACGTTCTTTCGGTATATCCTGGACGGGATTAAGTTTACAGGAGGTGGAAACGGCCGGATTAGTCTTTATTTTAATCGCATTGGCCTTTGTCTTCGGATATTTGTTTTTGGTCGCATTATATGAAAGCTGGTTAATTGCCTTTGCCGTTATTTTATCAAATGTATTTGCTATTTTAGGGGCCTTAATCGGATTGACTTTGATGCAGTTGCCGTTAAGTATTTATGCACAACTGGGTATCGTTTTGTTGATTGGGTTGGCCAGTAAGAATGCTATTTTGATTGTTCAATTCACACTTTATTATTGGCGTAACGGATTAGATTTGGTGTCGGCAGCCCTTCGCGGTGCGTCCGAACGATTTCGGGCAGTTTTAATGACGGCCCTGACCTTTATTTTGGGTGTTATGCCGATGTTATTTGCCGATGGGGCCGGAGCTGCTTCCCAAATTTCCATGGGAACAAGTGTATTTTTCGGGATGCTGTTTGCTGTTTTGATCGGAGTTTTATTTACGCCGGCATTGTTCGCCTTTTTTGGTCAGATAATTTTGAAAGTTTATTCTGCTCCGTTTTCTCGCCCCCGGTCGGATACCTTGTCTGTTAAAAGGAGGAAAAAATGAAACAAATCATAATATTATTTGTGTTGATTTTGTGTGTTGGTCTGGTTTTCTTTTTTGTGCCATTCGCAGATGAATGGATACAAATGCCGCATTTGGTATCCGGTATCGGAAAGTAGGGTTTTATGTTTGCATATTTTCGGACAATTCGTCGGATTATTTTACTTTTTATTTTGGGAATGCTTGCCTTATCTCTTGTTTTGACGGCTTGTACCGTTGGTCCCGATTATAAAAGACCTGCTTTTTTCAGTGACCGACAGGTTGAACAAGCACTTGATCTGAAACCGGACACGCCGCCGATTGTCATTACAGAATTGCCGGTATTTCAAGATAATACGTTCAAACAGCTGATTGAAACGGCACGCCGGCAAAGTCCGACAATTCGTCAAGCGCTTTTGCGGTTGAAACAAGCCCGTGAAAATTTAAAAATCACAACGGTTCAGGGGCTACCCCAATTGGATGCGATCGGCCAATATAATTATGTTAAAGAAAGCCGAAACATGGGGTATTTAACCCGTCAGGATTATTATCAAGTTGGGTTGGATGCATCGTGGGAAATTGATATTTTCGGTCGGTTACGCCGGCAAAGTGAAGCTGCCGCCGCCCGTGCCGAAGGGATGATTGAAAATTTAAAAAATGTGTTTGTGTCCTTGGACGCAGAGGTGGGCAATGCCTATGTGACCTTACGTATGAATGAAGAATTACATCGTGAAGCTCGGCGGAATTTAAAAATTCAAACGGATTTATGGCGTTTGGTTCAGGATAAATACGAAACCGGTCTTGCCGGTGACATTGATTTGAACCAGGCTGCTTTTTTGGTTCAAAATACGCAGGCAGCACTTCCCATGTACCAACAAAACATGGATACGGCCAAAAGCCGATTAGCCTTACTGTTGGGGCAGTTACCCGATACCTTGGATGAATTACTTGCGGCGGAGAAAACAAATTTGGTGCGTTTAAGTCCGAACTATAATTGGAAAAAAATAACGGCGTTACCTGTCAGCATTTTAAGAAATCGTCCCGATGTGCGTATTCAAGAGCAGGCTCTTATTGCCCAAAATGCCGAAGTCGGGGCAGCCGTTGCCGAGTTGTTTCCTACAATTACACTGGAAGGATTATTGGGGTTTCAAGCCCTGTCCTATCCGCGGTTGTGGCAGCATGACAGCTATGGCTATTCTTATGTTCCGAAAGTCAATTTACCGTTATTCCACTTTGGTGCGATTCGGAACAATATCCGGTTGCAGGAAGAAATCAAGCAAGAATACTTAAGCCTGTATGAGCAAGCATTGCTGAATGCGGCTGCAGATGTATATCAGGCATTAAGTGCCCTTAAAAATGAACGCATGCGTAACCGTTTTGCACGGCAGGCTTATGAAAATGCAAAGGTTGCGGCAGAATTGATTCGGGAGAGGTATCAAAGCGGACTGATCCCTTATTCGGATGTACTGGATGCCGAGCAACGACGGTTAAATGCGCAAAATCAAATGATTGAATCAAATGCGACCCTGTATCAAAATATGCTTATTTTTTATAAAGCCGTCGGAGGCTCTTTCGGAACAAAAAACCCCCGCAAGAATTAAAATCTCTTCCCCCCCCCCCGGTCTATTAACCACGATGCATGATAAGAAGATATTTTTTTTATAACAAGCTATTTTTTAAGGCAATTTTCGCCATTCGTCCGTTCAGCCAGTTTGCAGGCAAACATTTGTTGTTTATTGCAATCAAACAGATGAGCTGATATTTCTTCCAAGTCTGGGATCAACCGCAGTGGATCACTGGTGTTTGTGACGATATACAATTCTGTTCCGTTGATGGGTTTATTTCCTTTGGTATAAGAAAGTGTCAACAAATAAGCACTGACCGGTTCCTCATGGTTACGAGAAAAAATTTTGGCTTGTGTTTGTTCTTCTTTAAAGGAAAGTTTCCAAAAAGCCTTTTTGGGATCTTCAACAACCGTAAAACCGTCATGGATCAATTGGTTTTTGGCGACTTCAATAATTGAAGCAGGCAAGATTTGCTGCGGTTGAGCTGCGATATAAAGTGTGCGATCAAACTTTTCCGGTAATTTACATAGATTCATAGTAGAAATAAAATAGCGTGCAATCGGTGTTTTTTTAACGGCTGCGACAACAGCGGTCTGAACCAATGCGGGTGATTCGGCTTCCGGATGAACGGCCAACCGTGCCATGACCGGCGTCGGTTCAATAAATGCCGGTGTGTTTGGCATTGGTTGTGGTGCCGGAATCGTGGATTGAGTGTGTTGTTGAGCACAGGCACCGGCCAATAAAGCAGCCGCGACCAAGTATGCAAATTTTTTCATCTTAAAACTCCTTGAAAAAAGAATGATGTCTTTAGCATAAAATGGTTTTTTGTGTTCGTCAACCTTTATTTTATACACAGGGTGGATTTTATGAAGATATGTTCCTGTATTTATCTTATTTTTTTGAAATGAAAGGAGAATCTTTTAAATAAAAACGCCATTTTTTGGCAGCATATTCGGCAGCATAATCTATGCCTATCCGCGGGGCAGCGACAAGATCCGATTGCGGAACATTTTGTATCTGCGGGGCAATCCAAATCTTGTCACCCGTTAAATCAGTGCCGTTTTGAGCGGTTGTGATAGCAAGTGCCTGGCACAGTTTACCGGGACCTGTGGTTAAATTTTTTAATTGTTCCGTGTGCCGCCGGATTTTCATTTCATTTATCCCAGCAATCGGTTCCAATGCACGGATTAAAATCGCATTCGGTTGATTTTCAGGACCGGTCGTAATACAAAACTGATGATGCATTCCATAAACAAAAAAGATATAGGCCAAGCCGCCGGCTTCCCACTGAACAGCCGTGCGCGGTGTTTTTTTGTATTGATAGGTGTGTGAGGCTTTGTCTTCTCCGCCCAAATAGACCTCTAATTCGGTAATTCGTCCGGCTGTCAGAACTCCTTGGATACAGGAACATAAATAAGCACCCGGCAACACATGTCGTGCCAAAAAGAACGGATCGGCTAAATAAACCTTTTTATTTAAACGATGTGTTGTCAAGTAAAACGAATCGGGTATCATGAAACAATCCGGTCATTTAAAGTCACTATGTTCATATTGATGCCGTGTATCCCTTTGAATTGAACGGATGTTTCAGACAAAGTTACATTGGCCGCGACGGCAATATAAAAATCATCCACTCGTCCGGATAAAAAGTGGGCTTGCAAAACAGAAGTGCCCGTAATTGCATCCAATTTGAAAGCGGCCTCTTTCATTGTCCAACAGCGGGTGAAAAAAGCAGCTTTGTCTTGCACTGTCGGGCACAAATGTAACGTTTTTTGCTGCGCAGGGGCTAACAGACGTTTCAACCGCTCAAAATTATGGTTTTTAAGTTGTTCAATATCTACACCGACCGGATGGTCTGAAACGGCAAGCAGTATAATCGGCCCGCTGTGTGATAAACTGAAACAAACAGACGAATCGGCCAGATAAGGGATACGGTCATTTTTTAATGTTAGTTTTATGTGGTGTGCTTCTTTCCCTAATACATCACCCAATGTATATTTTATGAAAGCACGGCCGACCAATAATTCCCGCCGTCGTTTAGGATGCGAAACGTGTGTCAGACGGTTTAAATCCGATTCGTCTAAAAAAGATTTTAACGTATTTTCAGATAAAGAGTCCCACAAAGGAATATGTGTTGCAAAAAGTTCCATATAAATAATTTTACACCGAAACCGAATCACATTCAAGGATAAAAGATGCCCCCTTGCCTAGTTATAAGCAAGGGGGGATTTCACGAGAGGGCGAGTTGGATACCCCCGATCGTGAAAGGGGTTTGAACAGCAGACAGGTTTCATTGCCCCATATACAATTTATTCCAATGTTTTGTAGTCGTACCATTCGCTGTTGTTTCTGCCCGTGCTGCGGCAATAGAAAGAATGGCATTCTGAACACCGGGAGAGCAACTATTCGTTCCTATTGTTACAACGCCCGCGTTATCCGCAGTCATCGCGTTCACACAACCACCGACGTTACTTGTGATGTTTAAATCATTGAACGTTGCGGTAGCAGTACCGCCATTGATGTTTTTCGTCATACCGATAACGGCCAATTTGCAGCCGTATCAATGATTTCATTCGCACGATAGCGGTTCATCGCAATGGTGTAACCGGCAATACCGCCGATTGACAACACACCGATAATTGCTAAAACGCCCAACATTTCTACCATTGAACGACCAGATTCATTATTCATTTTCATATCTTTCTTCCCGTTGTTTTTTATTATTACAAAACACACTTATCTGAATATTTTCAAACAAGCATCCCCTCGTGCATCCCTATGAAATAAATCCCATAATCGGATACATTCCATCTTTTAAAGTAAATTACTCTAAATGGCAATCCTGTTTCTCTATTCTTTATAGACAAATTTTATAAAATAATTCTTAACTACCGGTAAAGGGGTAAGGAAAAAGCACATAATGCTTTTTTGAATCATATTATAACTTATCATTGTTGGCTTAACATAAATGATCTCTGTAAAGATATTGGTATTGATATCACATTTTCTCTATTAAAACAACGCCTTAAAACCGTTACAAAAAGGAACCTTTTTTTGCAACTGTTTTTTTATGATTTTTGAAAAAAAGAAAAATTAGCTGATTTTGCATTTAAATAAGTGTGTTAGGGCAAAAAAATCCCGTTATTTGTTTTTGCCCGATTCGGGCGTTACAAAAAGGTTCCTTTATGTAACATAAAGAACAGGTTGAAACCAAGCTGTTTTATGGGAGGTTACATGTGGAACGTATTTAAAAAGGTATGGGTTAAGGGAAAAGGGGTTAAAGCGGTTTTGTCGGATGCTTGCAACATCGGTTATGCCGACGGGGGAGACGTCACGAATGGTGAAAGAACCCTTTCCCCGCAACACTTTCCCTGGCGGTCATCCTTGCGTATGCGAGGATCCAGGCAACATGAATTCCGCTTTTTAGGGACGTTGACATATCGCGAAAATAAGGACTCTTTGTCCTGGATGCCCGATCAGGTCGGGCATGACAGCTGGGACGATACCACACCTAGTGACATCCCGTCTCCGTCCGTGTCCGCCCGCCGTCCTCTCTTGTCCGAAACAGGTCGTTCTATGATAGAGATGTTGGGGGTGTTGGCCATTA